>JAFQPD010000155.1 GCA_017411945.1 Mailhella sp. | reverse complement strand
TTCGACTCCGTGAACAAGTCCCTGTAATCGGCTAAACATCACAAAAGCCCCCGCTGTCGGCCGACAGCGGGGGCTTTTGTGATGTTTAGCCGATTACAGGGACTTGTTCACGGAGTCGAATTCGTCTTCGATTTCCTTGGAGGGAGCTTCAGTCATGAGGCTCACGACCACGATGGCGATGGAAGCGGCGATGAAGGCGGGGAGCAGTTCATACATGTTCCATACGCCGCCCAGGGGACGGATCATGTACTTCCAGATGAACACCACGCCGCCGCCGACGACCATGCCGGCCAGCGCGCCCTGGAAGTTGCAGCGGCGCCAGAACAGGGCGAAGAGCATCACGGGGCCGAAGGCGGCGCCGAAGCCGGCCCACGCGAAGGATACGATGCGGAAGATGGAGCTGTTCGGGTCAAGGGCGAGGATGAAGCCCAGAACGGAAATGCCAAGCACGGTGACGCGGGCCCAGCGCACGGTGGCCTTGTCGTCCATCTTCATGCCGAGCACGCCCTTGAGGAAGTTCTCGGACACGCTGGAGGCGGCGGCAAGGAGCTGGCCGGAGGCGGTGGACATGACGGAGGCGAGGATGCCGGCAAGCACGACGCCGGCGATGAAGGCGGGGATGACGCCGTAGGTGCTGAGCAGGTTGCTGATGCGGATGATGATGGTTTCAGCGGCAGAGCCGGTGGTGTAGCCTTCGATGACATTGGCCTGGATCATGGCGTAGCCCACGATGCCGATGAGCATGGCGCAGCTCATGGCGATGACCACCCAGGTGGAGCCGATGCGGCGGGCAAGGGCTATTTCGTTCTCGTCGCGGATGGCCATGAAGCGGAGCAGGATGTGGGGCATGCCGAAGTAGCCGAGGCCCCAGGCAAGGGTGGAGGCAACAGTGAAGAAGTCGTAAGGCACGACCTTCTTGGAAATGATGTCGGTAGTGGTGCTCAGGCTGATGTAGCCTTCGAAGCTGGCGGCGACCTTCACGGCTTCCCAGCCGCCGGCCATGTTGATGCCGAAGAGCACGATGACCAGAAGGGCGATGGACATGATGATGGACTGCACGAGGTCAGTCATGGAAGCGGCAAGGAAGCCGCCGAGTATGGTGTAGCCGGCGATGACGGCGCCGCCGATGATCATGCCGTACATGTAGTCCATGCCGCAGAGCGTGGAAAAGAGCTTGCCGCAGGAGGCGAAGCCAGCCGCAGTGTAGGGGATGAAGAAGATGACGATGACAAGGGCGGAAATGGCCATGAGCAGGTTGCTCTTGTCATGGAAGCGATGGGCGAAGAAGTCCGGGATGGTGATGGCGTGGATCTTTTCGCTGTACACGCGCAGACGCTTGGCCACGATGAGCCAGTTCAGGTAGGTGCCCACGGCAAGGCCGATGATGGTCCAGGAGGCTTCGGCTATGCCGCAGAACAGGGCGAGGCCGGGTATGCCCATGAGCAGCCAGGCGGACATGTCGGAGGCTTCCGCACTCATGGCGGTGATGATGGGGCCCATCTTGCGGTCGCCAAGGTAGTATTCGCTGGCGTTGTTGTTGGCCTTGGTGCAGGAAATGCCGATATACATCATGAGGAGGAGGTACGCGGCAATAGCAATGTAAACGAAGATCTGATTTTCGCCCATGACAGTTCTCGAATGAGGATGTGGAAGGATGGCGGAAAGCCGGAGAAGCCCGTATCAGAGCGGGCGGGACAAGGCCGAAGCGGGGATCACGCCAAAGGTCGCCATGGCGGGATCAGACCGCCACCGGCTGAATGCTTTGCGTGTGAAGTTCTCATGTTCGGGCCTTCTGGGAGAGATTTTCAGCGTTGGAGCTGATGCAAGGAATAATATGCATATTTTTTAGAAAAAGAAAATCAAAATTTCAAGGTTGTCCTGAAGCCGTTCTTGAAGGAATAAAAAAAGGCCGCACAATGACGGCCCATCTAAAAAATGCTGAGATTTCAGGTGAATATTGCAATGATAAAATATACAAAATTGTAAGATCAGTTCTTTTTCACACTGCCTCGCTCGATGCAGGCGAAAGCGTTGTGGCCGTGAATGGATTCTTCGCTTTCCACTTCCACGCTGAACCACGTCACAGAGGGGTGTTCTTCGAGCTTGGCGGCCACGTTGCGGACCACGTCTTCCACGAAAAGGGCGTTGTCGTAGGCCTGTTCGGTGACGAACTTTTCGTCCGGCCGTTTGAGCAGGGCGTAGATGGGAGCGGAGCCGGAAGCCTCGGCTATGTCTATGAAGCCTTCCAGCCATTCGAAGCGGTTCATGCGCAGGGCGAGGCGCACGGTGGCGCGTTGGCCATGCGCTCCGGCGCGGCTGATGGCCTTGGAGCAGGGGCAGACCGTTGTAACGGGAATTTCCAGCTCGAGAAGGAAGTTCGGGCCTTCCTGCCCGGCTTCGAGCTCGCCCGTGAGGCGGCAGGAATAGCGCACAGGGGCAGCATGCCCGGTGACGGGAGCCTTGCGGATGCGGAAATAGGGGAAGCTGAAGCGGGCATAGGCCCGGCGGGCGTGCAGCCGTTCCAGAACGTCGGCAAGCAGGCGTTTCATGGAGGCGTAGTCGAGCTCTTCTCCGCTCACTTCGCGCCAGTCTTCCAGAGCTTCCACAAAGCGGCTCATGTGCGTGCCCTTGAACTCGGCGGGCAGGTCCACGCCCATGTCGACAGAGGCCACCGTGTGCTGACGCCCGGCGTCGCGATCCTTCACCACCAGCGGAAGCTCCACACGCTTCACGCCCACGCGGTCGATGTCCATCGCAACACTCGACGGACTGCTCTGCACATCCTGCAACTCTTTCATGTCCTGCTCCAGAAAAAGTTCCTGCCCCAGAGATACTAAATTGAAAGGAGACAGGCAAGATGGAGATGCGGGGCTCTGCCC
>JAFQPD010000154.1 GCA_017411945.1 Mailhella sp. | reverse complement strand
CCGTCCATTTCCCAAACGGAAACGGGGCAGATGTCAACACACTGGCCGCAGCCAACGCACTTATCAGCGTCAAAAGTAATCTTGTAGCCCATAACAGCCTCCAGATGTTGGATCAGATGAATCCGATCCTGTTAATAAATTCCGAGTTTGGCGAACGCGGGTCAGCGCGTCCGATGCTTGAAGTCCTAGCCTGACAGGCGCACGCTGTCAAGCGGCATGGCTGAGGAAAAGCCCAAGCTTTTGCAGCTCAGGCCTTCACGGCCAGACCGGCGGCCTTGGCAACGGCCTCTGCTGCGGCCCTGGTGAAGTCTTCGGCGGGCATGGCGGCACGCTCTTCAGCGGTGAGCAGGAGCTGGGGATGGTTCACCAGCTCGGGGCGGGCCTTCACGCCGTATTCTTCGGGGAAGGAATCTTCGAAGTACATGTTCTGGAAGCCGGCGAACTTCAGGGCATGAGCCGTGGAATCGAGGATGCAGAACTCGTCGTCGCGCAGGATGCCCATCTCCATGGCCTTGAGCATGCCGGCGAAGCTCTCGCCGCCCTGCGTGCAGGCGATGTTGCCGTAGCGGTTCACGAGGATCATGGAATCCATGATGGCCTGTTCCGTCACCTGCACCACGTCGAAGCGGCCGCCGAGGGCTTCGTACTTGTCCACAAGGTTCTTCACGCGGGGGAAGGACACGGGCGCGCCGATCATGGCGGCCTGGGCCACGCTGGGCTTGACCTTCACGGTCTCGTACACGCGGCTTTCCCTGGGCTGGCTGTAATAACGCCACACAGGGTCGGCATGGTGGGTCTGCACGCCCACGATATGGGGCAGCTCTTCGATGATGCCGAGGCGGTACATCTTGAGGCAGGCCGAGATCATGGACGTGATGTTGCCGGCGTTGCCGATGGGCATGAAGAGGGCCTTGTCGCCCATGTTCCAGCCGTACCACTGGGCGGCTTCGTAAGCGTAGGATTCCTGGCCGAGCACGCGCCAGCTGTTCTTGGAGTTGAGCAGAGCCACGCGGTAATGGTCGGCGAGGTATTCCACGACCTTCATGCAGTCGTCGAACACTCCGGGCACTTCCAGCACCTGCGCGCCGGAGCCGAGAGGCTGGGCGAGCTGAGCGGGAGTGACCTTGCCATGAGGCAGGAGCACCACGGTACGGATGGGGTCTCCCACATAGGCTCCGTACATGGCGGCGGCGGCAGAGGTGTCGCCAGTAGAGGCGCAGATGGTGAGCACTTCGTCCCAGCCGTTCTTGCGCACGAGGGACTTCAGGTAGCTGTAGGCGCCGGCCATGCCGCGATCCTTGAAGGATGCGCTGGGGTTCATGCCGTCGTTCTTATAGGCGAAGCGGCGGCCCACATGCTTCTGCAGGGCGGCGGAAGCTTCGATGATGGGAGTGTCGCCTTCGCCGAGGTAGACGATGTCTTCCTCTTCCAGCACGGGAGCCATGAGCTCATAAAAGCGGAAGATGCCGCGCAGGGCGGTGTGGCGGGTGGCACGGCGGGCATCGAAGAGGTCGCGCCAGTACTGAGCGCCCTTCTCCTTCATCTCGTCGAAGTCGAGGTCTTCAAGAAGGAGCACGCCGCCGCAGTCGGGGCAGGTATAGAGGAGCTGATCCACCGGGTGGCGGTGGCCGCAGTTCATGCAGACATATTCCATGCGCGCACGGCGCTGGGGGAAGCCCTGAGACATATTGAACTCCTGAAGGGGAAAATGAGCGGCCAGCATAGGGCTTTTGCCCGCAGGCCGCAACAGGGAAACTCTTCTTAATTAAACTCTGCGCACCGGCACGCCGGCCTTAGCCATGAAATCCTTGCACTCGGCAATGGAATACTGCCCGTAATGCACGATGGAGGCCACCAGCGCGGCGGAAGCCCCGCCTTCAGTCACAGCATCCACCAGATGCTGAGGATGGCCCGCACCGCCGGAAGCGATGACGGGGATGGTCACGGCATCGCTTATCATGCGGGTGAGCGTGAGCTCGTAGCCGTCACGGGTTCCGTCGGCGTCGATGGAGTTGATGCACAGCTCTCCCGCGCCAAGCTCCTCGCACTTCTTCGCCCATGCTATGGCGTCCATGCCCATGTACTTGCGGCCGCCGTGTATGACTATTTCGTAGCCGGAGGGGCAGATATCGCTCACAGGCACCTGCTTCACGTCCATGCCCACCACGATGGCCTGCGAACCGAAGGCGTCGGCTCCGCGGCTGATGAGGTGCGGATCCTTCACGGCGGCGGAATTCACGGAAACTTTTTCCGCACCGGCAAGGAGCACGGCGCGCATCTGCTCGACGGTGGAAATGCCGCCGCCCACAGAGAACGGGATGAAGATGCAGCTGGCCACTCGCTCCACGACATCGAGGAAGATGCCGCGGGATTCGTGGGATGCGGTGATGTCGTAGAAGACGATCTCGTCCGCGCCTTCCTCATAATAGCGGCGGGCAGTCTCGACAGGATCGCCGATGTCCACGTTGCCTTCGAACTTGATGCCCTTGGTGAGGCGGCCGTCGCGCACGTCGAGGCAAGGGATGAGGCGGCGGCTCAGGCGGCTGATATCAGACATGGGCGGCCTCCTTCCTGCAGATATCGTAAAAATTGCGGAGAATCTGCAGGCCGGGGCGGCCGCTCTTCTCGGGGTGGAACTGCAGGGCCCAGAGGCCGGGGCGGCCATAGGCGGCCGTGAACTCAAGGCCATACTCGCAGGTGGCGATGATGAGTTCTTCGGCAGGCTCGGTATAGTAGCTGTGCACGAAGTAGTACTGGGCATCGGGCGCGATGCCTGCGAAAAGCGGATCGTCCTGCTTCATCTTGAGGGCGTTCCAGCCCATATGAGGGATGCGGATGGGCTGGCCGCCGTCCATGAGTTCAGGCGTGAAGCGGCGGCAGAGGCCGGGCAGTATGCCCAGAGTCTGCACATCGTTTTCCTCACTGCGTTCGAGCAGTATCTGGCAGCCGAGGCAGATACCCAGCAGAGGCTTCTTCCTGGCGATGATCTCGCGCAGGACCTTGTCCATGCCCGTGGAGGTGAGCTGGTTCATGGCCTGACCGGCCGCGCCCACGCCGGGGAAGATGACGCCCTCGGCGGAAAAAAGGACTTCGGGATCAGCCGTTATCTCGGCGGGGATGCCGAGAGAGCGGAGCGCGCGGAGCACGCTGGTCTGATTGCCCGCTTTGTAGTCGAGGATGGCAAGCATGATGTACCCGGAATAAAGTTACAATTCTGTCAAAAACCGACGCCAACGCGCGTACTGCCGCCTGCTCCGAAGCCGCGGCTGCCGGTGCCTATCGTCGTCTTCATAGAGCCATCGACCTTGATATCGACATTGCTGAGGTCGTCCTTAGTGCAAGCAGGAAGACTGCCCAGCGCAAACACGGCAAACACGATGGCGAGCATGAATTTTTTCATAGGTCGGACTCCTTCGCGCATCATAACGAAGACAAGAGACAGCGCAAGCCCCATTTTATACCATAATGTAAAAATCCTCTGCCAACGGCGAAAAGATTCGGCTCCCGCCGAAAAATGCTCGTAAAAATCCGCTCATGGGTTGACAGCATGGCCCCTCGGGTGCAAACAGGGTCTTTACAATAATGAAAACTCGCATCCCCTTCGATGCGGGCCCCGAACAGGAGAATACCCCGATGACTAAGTCCCTCCACGTTGCTGTGTGCGGCGCGACCGGCGCCGTCGGCCGCGAGATGCTCAAGACTCTCGCCGAGCGCAACTTCCCCGCCGCTTCCATCACCGCTCTGGCCTCTGCTCGTTCTGCGGGCACCAAGGTCCCCTATGGCGACGACGAGATCACCGTCAAAGAAATGACGAAGGACTCCTTCAAGGGCATCGACCTCGCCATCTTCTCCGCCGGCGGTTCCGCCTCCAAGGAATTCGCTCCCTATGCCGTGGCTTCCGGCTGCGTGGTGGTGGACAACTCCAGCGCATGGCGCATGGACGACCGCTGCCCCCTCGTGGTTCCTGAAGTGAACGCTGAAGACCTTGAGAAGCATAACGGCATCATCGCCAACCCCAACTGCTCCACCATCCAGATGCTCGTGGCCCTCAAGCCCCTGCACGATGCCGCCACCATCAAGCGTATCGTGGTCTCCACCTATCAGGCCGTG
>JAFQPD010000153.1 GCA_017411945.1 Mailhella sp. | reverse complement strand
GAGTATGATGTTGGCCACCTTCTTGGGCTGGCCGCAGAGGGCGGAGGCCTTCTCGAAGAAGGCGGCTATGGCCGGGTCGGCCACGAGCTGTTCGGCGTGCTCTTCGGCGAGCTGGAAATCTTCCATCCAGCGGCCCATCTTCGCTTCGGGCAGTTCGGGCTGGGTGGCGGCCCACTGGGCGAGCTCCTCGTCGGTGATGAGCACGGGGAGCAGGTCGGGGTCGGGGAAGTAGCGGTAGTCCTGCGCGTCTTCCTTGGAGCGCATGGAAAGGGTGATGTTCTTATTGGCGTCGTAGAGGCGGGTCTCCTGGATGACCTTGTCGCCGTCGTCGAGCACGTCCGTCTGGCGGGCTATCTCGAATTCTATGGCGCGCTGGACGTTGCGGAAGGAATTCAGGTTCTTGAGTTCGGTGCGGGTGCCGAACTTCTCCTGGCCGCGGGGGCGCAGGGAAACGTTGGCGTCGCAGCGGAAGCATCCTTCTTCCATGTTGCCGTTGCTGATGCCGAGGCTGACCACGATGGCGTGGAGCTTCTTCAGGTAGGCCACGGCTTCTTCGGCGGAGCGCAGGTCGGGCTCGGAGACGATCTCGATGAGGGGGGTGCCGGCGCGGTTCAGGTCCACGCAGCTGTGCTTCTCGCCGGCGGGATGGATGTTCTTGCCGGCGTCGTCTTCCATGTGTATGCGGGTGATGCCGATGCGCTTCTTCCGGCCGTTCACGGCGATGTCGAGGTGGCCGTGCTCGCAGAGGGGCAGCTCGAACTGCGAGATCTGGTAGTCCTTGGGCATGTCCGGGTAGAAGTAGTTCTTGCGGGCGAACTGGGAACGCTGGTTGATCTTCGCGTCTATGGCCATGGCCATGCGCGAGGCGAATTCCACGGCCTTGCGGTTCAGCACGGGCAGGACGCCGGGCATGCCGGAGCACACTTCGCATACGTTGGTGTTGGGCTCGTCGCCGAAGGAATTGGGGCAGGAACAGAAAAGCTTGCTGGCCGTGGCGAGGTGGACGTGCACTTCGAGGCCGATGACAGCTTCATATGCGGACATGGGATACTCCCTGAGATGTTTCGTAGTTATGCTTCCCCGCAGGGGAACAGTATCCCATATCATTAAAAGGCGCGGGGCTCAAGTGCGGGGGGAGAGGGCGGCAGAGGTCGGGAGCGTTGCTTTCAGGCTGTGCCGCCGAGTTATGTCTCCCTTCGTCCGACAGCTCCCGGCGCGGGATGGGGCGGCGAAGGTCGGGAGCTTTGCCCTTGGACGTAGTTCCTCCTAGTTCTGTCTTTCTCCGCCCGACAGCTCCCGGCACAAGATTCTTGGATTTCCTAGCCGGAAATCCGCTGCCAGACCAGAGCCTCGTTCCGCTCTAGAGCCGCCCGAGCCTGCGGCTCTTTCCGGCGTCTCTTTCGCTCCTCTACGTCAGCTGACCACCAGATGACGCCAGCCTGGTTCAGGCCGCTCTTTCGCGCTTCGCGCTCTCGCGGCCTTCACTGGCGGACTGGCTGTCGGGCACGCCTTTGGCGGCCCTCCGACCTAAAGCATCAAGTCTTTCCTGACTGCGGAGCGAGTTGTCGTGCGTTGAGAAAAAAGCCGCCTGCCTCGTCAGGGAGCTTCGAGAGCCGCTCCCGCCGGGGTTTCGGCAAAGGGGAGTTTTCCTTCAGCATCCCCCATTGCAAACCTGCCACTCATGCATTACATTTTCCCCCATGGAACCTGTGAAGCGCATCCTGCTCCTGCATAAGGAAAGCCCGCAGCCGGCCAATGCGGCCTGCGCCCTCCAGTCGTGGCTTGAGGCCCGCGGAGTTTCCGCCAAGGCGATATGCGCCTCGGCCGACGCCGTGGAGCTGCGCGCCTCTGCCGCCGCGAGCGACGCCGTCATGGTCCTCGGCGGCGACGGGACTCTCGTGGGCGCGGCCCGCGTGCTCGCGGAGATACGCACCCCCCTTGTGGGCATGAACTACGGCCGGGTGGGCTTCCTCACCGAATTCCCCGCCATGGAGAAGGGCGACTGGGAGACCCCGCTCGTCGACCTCATCGAAGGCCGCTGGCACCGCGAGAGCCACCTCACCCTGCACTGGCGCATACTCCGCCGCGAAGGCGAAGGCTGGCATGCGCTCCGCGAGGGCGTGGCCATAAACGACGTCGTCACTGCCCACGGCGTTGTGGCGCGCGCCGTTTCGCTCGACCTTTCCATCAACGGCATGCACTTCAGCTCCCTGCGCTGCGACGGCGTCATCGTGTCCACGCCGCTGGGCTCCACGGCCTACACGGCCTCGGCCGGCGGCCCGCTCACCATGCCTTCGATGAACGCGCAGATAGTCACGCCCATCTGCCCCTTCGCAGGCGGCTTCCCCCCGCTGGCCCTGCCTTCGGCCTCGCTCATCCGCATCGAGTCGCGCCGCACGGACGATCAGGTCCTGCTCTCGGTGGACGGCCACGACAACCTGCCCCTCGAATACGGCGACGTGCTGGAGATAAGCGGCCGCGAAGACCAGCTCCATATGCTCGTGGGCGACCGCAACTGGTACCTCCGCCGCCTCATCGAGCGCGGCATAGTCACTTCCGGCCCCGGGCATCGGCACGGACGCTGACAAGGCATATATTTTTCTTCCCTC
>JAFQPD010000152.1 GCA_017411945.1 Mailhella sp. | reverse complement strand
CCGGACGTACGATTCCGGGTAACGTGCAGTTCCGGTTCCTACATACGGTCCCTGGCCCACAGCTTGGGGATTCGACTTGGGTGCGGAGCCATGCTCACGGAACTGACCCGGGAATACAGCCACCCGTTCGGTCTGGATGTCGCCCACACGTTGGATGAGATCCTCGCCGAGCCAGAGAAGCTTGCTGAATGGGTACTGCCCATCAGCGCCGCCCTCCCCGCCTGGAAGCAGATAACCGTCGGCCCCAGGCAGGAAGCGGACATCAGGAACGGCATAGCCGTTCCCCATCTGCCGGACTTCGGAACTTTCCAGCCCGGCGAACGCGCCCTCATCGTGGCGCGGGATGGCTCGCCTCTGGCTCTGACGGAAGCCCGTATGGACAGGGAACGCCCTGTCTGGGCAGTGCTTCGGGGGCTTTTTACCCAATAACCTCTGACATACGTCAGAGAGGAGGATACCGCTGTGGCTATGGATTCCGCTCAGAAGCAGGCCGTTATCGCCAAGTTCGCCAAGCACGAAGGCGACACCGGCTCCGCCGAAGTTCAGATCGCTCTTCTCACCGCCCGCATCAATGGTCTCGCCGACCATTTCAAGGCCAACAAGAAGGACTTCCACTCCCGCACTGGCCTGCTCAAGCTCGTCGGCCAGCGTCGTAAGCTGCTGAACTACCTCAAGAAGACCGACATCCAGGGCTACCGTGCCCTGATCGATCAGCTCGGTCTCCGCAAGTAACATCCGTTACGCATGGAATCAAAGGGGGAGTGGAAGGAATTCCGCTCCCCCATCCTGCTTTTCCGGGGCACCCGAATAAAACGCCCCAAAACCTCAACGCGAGGAAGGAGCATCCGCGAAAAGCGGTGACTTGAGAGAGTTTTTTCTCTGGGGGAGATACTCTCCCTGCCGGGGGGCAGAGCCCCGCAAAAAAGTCATCGTTTCCCTCGGAGTCTCCTTCCACTGGAGAAATACATGGGTCTTCTCAACAGCACTCGTGTTTCCGCCGTTGTCGGCGGCAAGGAAATCATTCTGGAGACCGGTCGTCTGGCCCGCCAGGCCAACGGCGCCATCTGGGTGCAGTGCGGCGGCACTGTGGCTCTCGTCACCGTGTGCGAAGCCGTGCTCGACACCCCCAAGGACTTCTTCCCCCTCACCGTGGAATACGCCGAGCGCATGTATGCCGCCGGCCGCATCCCCGGCAACTTCTTCCGTCGTGAGATCGGCCGCCCCAGCGACCACGAGACCCTCATCGCCCGTCTCATCGACCGCCCCATCCGTCCTCTCTTCCCCAAGGGCTACGGCAACGAAGTTCAGGTGCTCGCCACCGTCATCTCTGCCGACGGCGTGAACGACCCTGACGTGCTCTGCATCACCGCCGCTTCCGCCGCCACCTGCATCTCCTCCATCCCCTTCGCCGGCCCTGTCGCCGGTGCCCGCCTCGGCCGCGTGGACGGTCAGTTCGTGCTGAACCCCACCACTGAGGAACAGGCCCGCTCTGACATGGACATCACCCTCGCCGCCTCCCGCGACGCCGTTGTCATGGTGGAAGGCGAAGCCAAGCTTGTGAAGGAACAGGACCTCATCGACGGCCTCAACTGGGCCCACAAGGCCATCCAGCCCCTCATCGACGCTCAGGAAGAGCTCATGAAGCTGGTCGGCAAGGCCAAGACCCCCTTCACCCCCAAGCAGGACGACCCCGAACTCTTCGCCTACGTTGAAGAGCTCGCCATCAAGTCCGGCATGGAAGACGCCCTGCGCACCATCGACAAGATGGAACGCAAGGACGCCCGCAAGGCCGTGAAGGACAAGGTGAAGGCTCTCATGGCTTCCGACGCGCGCTACGGCGAAGACGCCGCCGCCCAGGCCTGCATCGGCGAGATCCTCGAACACCTCGAAAAGAAGCTCGTGCGCCAGCGTGTGGTGAACGAAGGCCTCCGCATCGACGCCCGCGACACCAAGACCGTGCGCCCCATCGAGATCGAGACTTCCGTCCTGCCCCGCGCCCACGGTTCCGTGCTCTTCGCCCGCGGCGAGACCAAGACCCTCGCTGTGGCCACCCTCGGCTCCTCCGGCGACGAACAGAAGGTCGATACCCTCAAGGGCGATGAAAGCAAGCGTTTCATGCTGCACTACAACTTCCCCCCCTTCACCGTGGGCGAAGTGAAGTCCGTGCGCGTTTCCCGTCGCGAGATCGGCCACGGCCACCTCGCCGAACGCGCCCTCAAGGCCGTTCTGCCCTCTGCCGAATCCTTCCCCTACACCATCCGCGTGGTGTCCGACACTCTGGAATCCAACGGCTCCTCCTCCATGGCTGCCGTGTGCGGCGGCTGCCTCTCCCTCATGGACGCCGGCGTGCCTATCTCCGCTCCTGTGGCCGGTGTGGCCATGGGCCTCATCAAGGACGGCGACACCTACACTGTTCTGACCGACATCCTCGGTGACGAAGACGCCCTTGGCGATATGGACTTCAAGATCGCCGGTACTGCCGAAGGCATCAGCGCCATCCAGATGGACATCAAGATCAACGGCCTGCCCACCGAAGTCATGGCCCGCGCCATGGAACAGGCCCGCGTGGCCCGTCTGCACATCCTCGGCGTCATGGCCGAAGCCCTGCCCGAAGTGCGCCCCGAACTCTCTCCCTACGCTCCCCAGCACGAGGAAGTGTTCGTGAACCCCGAGATCATCCGCATGATCATCGGCCCCGGCGGCAAGAACATCAAGGCCATCACCTCCGCTACCGGTGCCGCCATCGATATCGAAGACTCCGGCCGTATCACCATCTTCGCTCCCACCCAGCAGGCCATGGACGCCGCCAAGGAAATGGTGCTCTACTATGACCAGCGCGCTGAACTCGGCAAGAACTACAATGCCAAGGTGAAGCGCATCCTTGAAATCGGCGCCATCGTCGAGATTCTGCCCAACCTCGAAGCCCTCGTGCACATCTCCCAGCTCGACACCAACCGTGTCGAAAAGACCGAAGATGTGGCCCACCTCGGCGAAGACATGATGGTCAAGGTCATCGAAATCAACGGCGACCGCATCCGCGCTTCCCGCAAGGCCTGCATCCTCGAAGCTCAGGGCATCGAATGGACCCCTGAAGACACCGCCCGTCCCGCTCCCCGCCGCGAATCCCGCGAAGGCGGCGACCGCGACCGTCGCAACGAACGCCGCGGTGAACGCCGTGACCGTGGCGACCGCCCCCGTCGTAAGGAAGACTAAGAGAGATTGAGGGGGAGATAATCTCCCCCTCAAACACCCCCATAATTCATAAGGCCGATGTCCCCGAACTGCGTTCGGAGCCATCGGCCTTATGTTTATGTGCGGTATGATGTGATGTTTTTTTACATTTCTACGGCTTCGAACAGCGCTTCGAGCTTGTCGGCGCTGTGGAGTTCGAGCTGGCCGTCGCGGATGTTCCACGACTTCACAGCAGGAAGCATCTGGAGCATCTTCCGGGCCTGCTCTTCACCGTTCGGGCAGAGGCGGAGCGTAGCGCCGCCAGGAAGGAAGGTAAGCTGGCTGTCTTCCTTCTTCCAGTCCATGAAGAAATTATTGCATCCGTCGGAGCCCGTAGCCTGACCGCCCTCGTTCAGGATGAGGTGAGCCTCGGGCTGATCAGCGAAGCTTTCCGCAGGCGTGCCGTTCAGTTCTTTCAGACGCCAGTACGTGCCTTCCAGCGGAACGCTCTTCTGCTGAAGAGGCACGGCATGGTGCAGGAGAACGGCAGGCCGTTCGTTCAAAGCGACTTCCGTTCCGGCAGGAGTGGAGAACAGCGGTTCCTTGCCGTAGAAAATGGCCGCTTCGACGACGGCTTTTTCCTTGAGGTCGGACTTCAGGTAATCCACGCGGAGGCCGAGTTCCTCATGGCTGGAAACCACAGCTATGCTCTGCCCGACCAGCGCTCCCCCATCCGGGCGGCGAAGCTGGACGCTCACCGTCACTTCCGGCGGAAGCATCATGCGTTCACGGAAGAAAAGCGTGCCTTCGAAGCTCTTCACTTTCTTGAAGCTCCGGCTCCACTTGACCTTCTTTCCTTCTGCGTCAAGAAACTCCACACTGAACAGTCCGCGCTTCTGGAGCATCAGAACCTGACTGCCGGGCTCGACAGCAGGAGACTTCACGGTCGTCAGGGTAAGGATATTGTCGCTATAGTCCCAGCTCACACCGGAAGCTTCGACATTGCGAGGCAGGCCGAGCCTGCCGCCTTCTTCCAGATAGAAGAACTGCCCGTTCTCGTCTTTCCAAAGGCCGTTCAGGCGATCCGCTTCCGTAGCCTCTCCGGCCGTCATGCAGGCGGAAAGACAGAACATGAGAACAAGGGAAAAAATTAGCGTTATCTTTGACATGGATGTCCTTTGCTTCAGGCCAGAGCGATGAGGTCGTATTCTCTGGTCTCGGTGATATCCGCTTCCACGATGGCTCCGGTTTCAACTCCGGGGCCGCTCACGTAGGTGATGCCGTCCACATCGGGAGCCTGGAACCACGTGCGACCGGTGTACAGGCCGGGCCATTCTTCGGAGGCCTCATCCACAAGGATATCGAGGCGCTGGCCTTCGTACTGAGAAAGGATCTCTTCGCTGATGCCGCTCTGCAATTCCATGAGCGTATCCTTGCGCCATTCCTTGATATCGTCGTCGAGCTG
>JAFQPD010000151.1 GCA_017411945.1 Mailhella sp. | reverse complement strand
GAAAGCACAAGGTCGCCGGAAACGAAGCCGTTGCGCACCTCGGTGTTCATGCGTTCCACGGTTTTGCCCGTAGCCACGTTTTTGTAAGCCGCGGCACCGTCGCCATCAAAGGCGGCGGCCTTTCTGAGCGTGAGCGTTCCGGTCATGGTCAGGGCTTTGCCGTCTTTCATCACGGTTGCGCTGGCCTTGTAGCACAAGGGGCTTTCCTTCTGGCGGGACAGCGCGGTGAAGGTCACCGTGTCCTTGCCGGAGCTGTCGCTGGCCGCCTGCTTCAGGAACACGGGCGCGAAGTCCAGTTCGGGCAGGGCCTGGCTTTCGTCAGGCCCAAAGGCAAGCACCTTGCCTGCGGCATCGACGGGCACACAGCCCTCGGAGTCGAAGGCTGGGGTGTAGGCGTCTTCCGAAGGGGAAACAAAACGTTCCGCAAAGGCAGGCGAGGCGAACAGGCAAAGCGCAAGGAGCGTGAAAAGAACGTGTTTCATAGGGATATTCCTTGCATCAGCCCATGGCTTCTTCGGTGAAGATAAAGGTCACGAGCTGCCAGCCGCGTTCCGTGGGAGCGAAGCGGGCCATGAAGGGCGCAGAGCCGAAGAGCACTTCTTCTGCGGAATTGAGCTGCTTGAAGCGGCGCACCTTGCCGTTCAGGATGAGCGTACCGTCGGCCTGCTGCATCATGGCTTCGATGGTGCAGTAGGAGGGCAGGAAGGAATCGCTGTCCATCTCGATATCGGCGTAGTACTTTTCGCTGTCCACATACCAGCCTTCCGCGCCAAGGAACATACTTGTCGGCCGGGCTTCGCCGATGAAGCCGTTGAACACGAGGAAGGCCGTATCTTCCACCACGGCCTTGGGGAAGAACAGGTCGTAGTTCGGCGGCAGATTGGTGAAGCGGGCGGGATAGTCGGAGCGCATTTCACAGCTTTCGTTCATCTGGCCGCGTATGAGGAAGCTGATGCTCGTGTGCAGGGCTTCGCTGGTGTCCACCTGCTGGGGATTCATGATGCCCATGTTCCAGAGCGTGAGCAGGTTATGCTTCATCACGAGAATGTCCTGCTTCGTGGGCTTCTTGGGGGCGGCATCGGCCGGGGCGTACGCCATGAAGGCAAGGGCCAGAACGATGAGGGATGCGAGTATCTTTTTCATGGCTTACCTCCTAGATGCCGCCGACATTGGTGAAGTGGACGACTGCCGGGAAGAAAGAGCCGCCTTCCTTCGGCTCGAAGTGCACGTTGAAATACTGAACGGTGGGAATCCTTTCGATGCCGGTGCTGTCGGGCGTCATCACGCGGATGAGGCCCTCAAACACCCACACGCCCTTCTCGAAGTAGTAGCCGGCACTGGGGCTGATGAAGACATGGTCGGGCGCGTCCGTGTTCATGAGGTCGAGGCTCTCCACGGGCGCGGGGTTCTGCTGCTGGGCGTTGTGCCACAGGACGCAGACGGCGTTCTGGAGTGCGAGGCGTTCACCCAGCGTGAGGCGTTTGGGGGGCAGAGGAGCGGCGTCTATCTCGTTGACGTCCTCAGCACCTGCGAGGGCGGCCTCGCGTTCGGCGGCGGAAGTGGGATCCGGCACGGGGGAAGTGTCGAATGCAGGCGCACCTTCCGGCCCGGCAGGGGCGTGTTCAGGCGCAGGGGCGGGAGCGGCAGAAACCGCAGTGTCGGGAGATGCCGCACTCTCGGGTGCAGCGAAGGCGGCGCAGGGCATGAGGAGCAGGGCCGCAAAAAGGAGCAGGATTCGCGTGCATCGTTTCATGATACGACCTCCGTTTTAAATGAGACAAAGCGGAGCCGGAACGAGCCCGGCCCCGCCTTCTTTTAAGGATTACCTTCTCTTGATCTTAACCTTGTCGCTGAAGCCCTGAAGTGCGGAATCGGGGATATCGCAGTTCTGAATTTCGATCTGGTACAGGTCGGGGCAGGACTTCAGGCCTTCGAGGCTGGTAATGCCCTTGACGTTCCGCAGGTTGATGCGGCGCAGCTTGGGGGTGGCGAACGACTCGAGGCCGGAAACGGTGCAGTCGTAGATAGTCAGGAGGTTGAGCTTGGGTGCCTTGGCAAAGCCGGAAACGTCGACGGCCGCGCCGCTCCTCTGGTTGACCTTGCTCAGCTTGACCTGCATCAGTTCGGGCAGAGCGCCTATCTTGTCGGCATTGATGACGTCGGCACCATCGATGGAGATGTCGCGCACCTTGTTCCATCCGGCGGTGGCGGCAAGGTCGAAGGCTTCGCCGCCCTTCTTGTTGAAGTCGGTGGTGATAGTGAACGATTCAAGGTTCGCAAGACCGGCAAGGCCCGCAGAGTTCGTAGCTCCTTCCACGCTCCACAGCTTCAGCTTCTTGAGCATGGGCATCTGGCCGATAACGCCAAGGTCGCCGACCGGGGTGCGCATGTTCCAGATGGTGAAGTTCTCGACATTGGTCTTGGTGAGGGGGCTGTAGTCCGTGACGTGTTCGGCGAAGACGTCGAAGGTCTTCAGGTTGGGCAGTTCAGCCACCCAGGAGATGTCGGCCAGCTTGGTGAGGCCGCCGTCGAGCTCGCTCACCTGCTTCAGGGCGCCGAGGGAAGCGAAGTTGTCGCTCTTCACGGCATAATAGGTCAGCTTCTTGAGCTTCGGGCTCTGAGCGAGGGGAGAGAAGTCCGCCACCGTGGCGCCGTAGAGGCTCAGATACTCAAGATTGGCCAGCTTGGCCAGCGGAGCGAGATCGCTCAGGATGCAGTAGTTGAGATGCAGGGAGGTCAGGTTGGGCAGGCTTGCCACCAGCGGGGTCAGGTCGGCGGGAGAGGCCTCGTAGAAGGCGGCAGACTTCAGAGCGGGCAGAGAGGGGATACCCTCGAAGGAGGTCAGGTTCTTAGCGCCGATGGTGACGCTGCTGAGCTTGGTGAGCCCGCTCATCCACTTGAGGTCGCCGGTCATGCCGTCGGAGCTGACATTGATCTTCGTGAGTTCAGTGAGTCCGGCAAGGGGGGAGAAGTCCTTCACCATGTCGATGCTGCCGGCTTCGAACCTGGTGAGCTTGGTGAGCTTGGCCAGAGGAGCGATGGAGGTAAGCCCCTTGGAGGAATTGATGCTCAGTTCCTTGATATCGGGGAACGCATCGCAGAGCTTGGCCAGATCGGCGTCGCCGATCTTTTCCAGAGACACAATGAAACCCTTCTGGAGCTTGGCCTTTTCGGCATTGATGACGGAAATGGCGTTATCGTCCACAGCTTCCTTGATCTGGATGCTGCTGCCGGAACGCTTCGCACTGGGAGCGGCGTCGGCCGGGGAGTATATGATGGCGGCAGCCAGGAGGGACATGACGAGGGGAGCAAATTTCATGCTGCAACTCCTTATCTATGATGTTGAAAGAGCCCGCCCCTCCCCCGGAGGGAAAGAGCAGGCTCAGGGAGAGAAACTTACTTCACGCGGACGATGCGGCCGCCTTCGGGGGCCTTCACCGGGGTGTTGGCGCGGAGGTAGCCGTCCAGCACGTCGGCCACAAGGGAGTCGGCAGAAGGTACGACCTTGCCTTCGCCCAGCATGGAGAAGCCGTCGCCGCCGCCGGAGATGTAGTCGGACAGGGCCACGATGTAACGAGCCTTGAGATCAAGCGGAGCGGCATTGCCCTTGGCGTCGATGACTTCCGCCTTCACGATGCGGCTGCCCACGGGCTTGGTGCCGTCGATGGCGTAGCGCAGGCCGGCAGGCTGGAGCAGGCGCGGGCCGCGTGCGCCTTCTTCGGCCACGCAGTGTTCGAGGGCGGCGAGTATCTGCTCGCCCGTGTATTCGCGGAGCACGAAGG
>JAFQPD010000150.1 GCA_017411945.1 Mailhella sp. | reverse complement strand
CTTGACGTTGCTCATCAGGTGAAGGCCGTAGAGAATGGCCAGCGCCAGCACCACAGCGATGATGGAATAAGCGAACATGCTCATGGTTTAAGACAGCTCCGTTGTAGTGGTTATCCGCGCTTCTTGCCGCTGCCGGCGATCATTTTCAGCATCTTGTTGGTGATGTCGAAGCCGCCGAAAACGTTGGTGGTGGCCAGAGCCACGGCCACGCCGCCAAGGAAGCCGAACAGGGGAGTAGTGGCAAAATGGCAGGCGGTGAGGGCGCCGAGCACGATAACGCCGTCAAGGGCGTTCATGCTGGACATCAGGGGAGTGTGCAGAAGACTGGGGATGTGGCTGAGAACCTTGTAACCCACAACGAGAGCCGCGGCGAAGACAAGGACGAGAACTGGGATGCTCAAGTGCGTGGCCTCCTTAAATTTTGACAGTGGGATACCCCCAAAAAAGAGGTATCCCACTGTATGTTATTGATTAAAGACCAGCCTTCTTAGCGCCGGCGTGAACGATTTCCTTATTGATGGTGGTCAGAGAAGAGGCCACGATAGGATCTTCACGGTCGAGGACGATCTTGCCGTCCTTGGCGAGGTAGGCGAGGAGGTTGTAGATGTTCTGAGCGAACATCCAGGTGGAAGCGGTGGGCATCATGCCGGGGATGTTCTTCACGCCGGAAACGAGCACGCCGTTGTCGGTGCGGAATTCTTCACCGGCCTGGGTGAGGGCGCAGTTGCCGCCCTGGTCGATGGCGATGTCCACGATGACGGAGCCGGGGTTCATGGCCTTCACCATTTCTTCGGTCACGATGACGGGAGCGAGTTCGCCGGGGATGAGGGCGGAGCAGATGACCACGTCAGCGGCAACGATGGTGTCGCGGATAGCGGCGCGTTCCTTTTCGAGCCATTCAGCGGGGAGCTGGAGAGCGTAGCCGCCCTGACCGATGGCGAGTTCGGCGGGAACGCCGGTCTCGAGGGTCTTGGCGCCGAGGGAGCGAGCCTGTTCGGCAGCGGCGGGACGGATGTCGATGGCGGTGACGACAGCGCCGAGACGCTTGGCGGTGGCGACGGCCTGGAGGCCGGCCACGCCGGTGCCGATGACGACCACGTTAGCGGGCTTCAGCACGCCGACGGCGGTGCCGACCATGGGCACGAACTTGGTCATGTAGCTGGCGGCCATGAGCATGCCCTTGTAGCCGGCGACGGTGGACATGGAGGTCAGGGCGTCCATGGTCTGAGCGCGGGTGATGCGGGGGATGCCGTCGAGGGTGAGGGAGATGCAGCCGGTGTCGCGGAGCTTCTTCATGGGCTCGCGGTTCACGGGAGCGGCGGGATGCAGGAAGGTGATGAGGTACTGGCCGTCACGGAGCATTTCGGATTCGTGCTTGCCAACTTCTTCGTTGAAGAGGGGTTCCTTAACCTTGAGGATCACGTCGGCCTTGGCGAAGATCTCGTCGGCGCGTTCGATGATGGTAGCACCAGCGGCCACATATTCTTCATCGCTGAAGAAGGACTTGTTGCCAGCACCCTTCTGCACGAGAACGGTGGCGCCTTCGGCGACCATCTTCTTCACGGTTTCGGGGGTGGAAGACACGCGGCCTTCGCCGTGCATGATTTCGGTGGGAACACCAATGATCATACCTTCGAATTTCATGGCAGATTCTCCTATGAGAGTTTATGGTTGGCTGTGAACGTTACCAAAGCCATACAGCAGGCCGCTTGAAAATGGGCAGGCACTGCTGCTGTATTGTCGAATCACTAGGGAAGGGATAGGGAAAAAATGAACAATCCCTTCAGCCGTTATCTTATTCCACGTTTTCCCAAGAGTCGCTATTTCTAAAAAGACTTTTAATATCGGAAACCGGACATAATATTTAGTTTTGGGGGCCTTTTCGGTGGGGCAAATGAAATTTGGCCCATTTTTCGGGGGGAGTCTGGCGCGGCAAATGCTTCAGAATCTTCCAAAGTGCATTTTTTCCTTGCCTGAAAAGGAGCAGGCCCGCCGGGGGAAGAGAAAGATTTCCCGCTGTTCGATGAGCAGGCTCCGCCATTTTCAGGGAGAAAGGGGAAGAGCGTGCGCCGTTTTTCCCATTTGAAGCTTTTTAAGGATAGGCGACCTTTGCAGGAGGCGGCGGCGCGGAATTTTTCTGGCGGGAGCCTTTCCGTCCGCCTTGGGCCATGGCCGGCGATGGGGGCAGGCGTTTGGGGGAGATGAAAAAAACACCAGCCCCATAGAAAGGGCTGGTGCTGGAGATACCGCAGTCTTCCGTTCGGTCTTTGTGAGGAGCAGAACGATGCTTCGTGTGTACAGTCCTGACTGCGGCATCATTGGGGCGGCCGGAGAAAGGATGTCCTCCAGCCGCAGGCCGCCATTGCGGTGTTCAAAGTTCGCGCCAAACCAGTTGGCGTTCCCTGAGGTTCGGAATGATCATGCCAGAGAAAGATGACGCCAATATGTCATATTCGAAAAAAAGTGACCGAAAAATGAAGTTTCATGGAAAGGCATGGAAATGATGCGCGCTTTGCATGAGAGGGCGTGGAAACGTTTCCCGCCTGAAAAGATAGTTGTTTCAGATGGGCGATAGACAGGTGAAGCTGTTCGCTGCGAGGTGATATGCTGCAGATGCGTTGAACAAGTCTTTTTTTTGACATCATTTTAAAATGATAGTTCAGATGCAGGATACGTTCAGATCATATCTTGAGACAGGCCGTTGCGGAAATCGAAATGCGCCGCATGCCGCACGAGGGCGAGTACTTGTTCGCCAAGCCTGTCAGCGTGGAAGATGCTTTTCTCTTTGCCGCCTTGCGCGGTGCAAGTTCGGTGCGCTGGCGTTTCGTTCAAAAGCAAGCCCGCGCCTGATCCTGCGGCGGCATGGTTCGGACGCTGGAGCACATAGAAGCTGGCGAAGGCGTGCAGTCTCAGGGCGGGTCACTGCATTTTTCCAGAACCGCGAAGTGCAGAAGGGAATTATTTTTTTCTGTGGGGAAAATGAAGGCATTCCGGCATATGGAAGTGCTGCGGGAAGTGTATGTGCAGATGCCGTATGCCGTGCAGGGCGTGAAAGGTGGGAAGCATGGAGATGAGCGAGGCAACGAGTATGAGGCCTATGCCGCACCACATGTTCCACGAGACGCTTTCCCCAAGGATGAGCATGGCGAGCAGGGGGGCGAGAATGGGCTTGAAGAAGAAGACCAGCGAGCCCTGCATGGGGGAAGTTCGCTCCATGCCCATGAAATAGCAGGCATAGCCGCCGCCCGTGACGAAGATGCAGATATAGAGGACTGTCAGGATATTGCCGCTGGCATAGCCCTGCAGGAAGGGGATCTCCGCGAAGAGCGGGAGCCCCGCACAGCGCAGGGCGTCCGCCACAGGGGCGGCGTGGCTGAAAGCCATGATGAGGAGCATCTCGGCGCTGGCGGCGATACAGCTGAAGCTGGTCACGGCAAGGCCGGAATAGCGGGCGCAGAGCTTTTTGCCCAGAACGGCGTACAGGGCGAAGGTGGCGGCGGAAAGCAGCACGAGGGCCACGCCGCGCATATCCAGCGAAGTGTGAAGAGGGTCGATGATGACGAGCGCGCCGGCCACTTCCAGCACGAGCGCGATGATGTGCTGGGGGCGTATGTCCGTGCGCAGTATGAGGAAGGCGAAGGCCAGCACCAGAACGGGGTTGCAGCTGAAGAGCACGCTCACCACGGAGGCTGGCACATAGAGGATGGATACCTGATAGAACATCATGCTCACGACGAGCCCCAGAAAGCCGAGCCCGGCGAAGCCCTTCCATGCCTCGAGGTCCAGAGAGAGGCCGCGCCTTTTCAGCGCGCGCACGCCGAAGGGGACGAGCAGCAGACCGCCTATGAGGAAGCGGGTGCAGTTGAGCTGCATGGGATGGAAGTCGTAGGCCACGGTCTTGAGGGCCACTTCCATGGAGCTGAAGAAGAGGGTGGCAAGCAGGATGAAGATGTAGCCGTAGTTCATGGCATGCCTTGCGCTTCTGCGCCGGGTCAGCGGCGTTTTGCGCCGATGATATTGGGGAGAGGGATATCGTCGCCCCTGGTGGAGAGCATATAGCCTGTGGGGCTGAGCCCGTTGAGCAGGCGGGGAGAATCACCGCTGTTTTCTATGAGGGAGGCGTCGCTTCCGCCTTCGGCATACATGGCCGACTTCAGGGCAAGCTCCGGATAGGCGTTCAGGGCGTCCACGAAGTCATGGACGGAAACCGGCTCGGAGCAGATCATGAACAGGATGCGCCTTGCCTCGTCTTCGGCAACGGCGGCTATGGCATGGCGCGGGCCGTTTTCCGGCCAGAGCTGTTCTCCGTTCCGGCCCATGAGGCGGAAGTTCTGGACCACGTTCTCATAGAGGGGGAGCAGGGCTTGCCAGTCGTCCGCTGTGCGGTCGAGCACGGCGGCTTCGGGGAGCCCGGCCTTCCGGGGGCCGCTGACGAAGAAGGCTCCGTACCGCTTGGCGATGCGCCTGTTGCTGAGCTTTTCGCCTTTTCTCAGGTAGCCGGTGGAGGTGAGGCCGTCGGTGAGGTACATGCAGGCGTTGATGGCGGCGGCGAGATCCTTTTCTTCGCTCCATTCGCGCATGGTGCGGGCCCGCCCGTCTTCCCATCGTGCGCTGAACAGCTGGAAGTCGAAGCGGGCCGTGTCCATCCTTAGAATATGCAGGAGCATGCGGCGGGCGTACCCGTCGCCTTTCTGCATCGTATAGGAGAGCGTGGCGGCCTCCATGCCGTCTTCCGGGCTTTTCCAGCGAATCGGGCTTCCGGGCATCGTAGCCGCAGGTTCGTCCACGGCATGGCACAGGGCTGGAAGAAGCAGGAGGAACAGCAGGAAGAGCATGGTTTTTCTTGCGGTATCCATGCCTTTTCTTGTAAAACAGTGCGTGCGGATGGGCAAGGAAAACCCGCCGCCCCCCGCAGGAATAAGGAGGTTCTGCCCTGTGCCTGCCCCGGCATGGGCGTTCAGCGGCCTGCCTGCCGCCTGCGGACTTGACGCCCGGCCGTATTTGGCCTAGGCAAATATGTTTACGGCGCACGAGAGCGTGTCTTTCGTTGCGTCCGTTCCGCCCTGCGGAGTGCAGTTGCGATACTTCCGGCGGCATATGCCGCCCAGCCATAAATGGAGAGAACCTTGGAAGAGCAGAAGAAAGCCCGCAAGCCCATCAAGCTTGCCACTAAGTCGGAACATGCGGCCTATTTCATGCCGATGCTGGAAAGCTTTGCCGAGCACGGCGAACTCAACGAAGTCGTCAAGAACTGCGTGGGCAAGGCCTGCGACCTTCTGGACTCCGGCATCCCGCTTTACCCCAACGATTTCAAGCGCACCCATGAAGCCGGCGCCGTGCATGCCGAGTATGAGGCCTACAGCGAAGAAGAGCTGGAGAACCTCGACGTCGAGTTCGCGCTTGCCGGCCGCATGATGTCTTCCCGTTCCTTTGGCAAGGTCATCTTCTTCCACGTCATGGACCGCACCGGCCGCCTGCAGTGCTATGCCGAGAAGGCGCAGCTGGGCGAAGAAGTGTTTGCCGCCTTCAAGAAGCTCGACGTTGGCGACATCGTGGGCGTGAACGGCCGCCTCTTCCGCACCAAGACCGGCGAGCTCACCCTGCGCTGCGGCAATATCCGCCTGCTCAGCAAGTCCTTCCGCGCCCTGCCCGACAAGCACAGCGGCCTTACCGACACTGAGTCCCGCTATCGCCAGCGTTACGTCGACCTTGTCATGAACCCCCGCGCCCGCGAGATCTTCCGCAAGCGTTCCCGCATCGTCCGCGAATTCCGCCGCTTCATGGAGCAGCACGGCTTCATGGAAGTGGAAACTCCCATGATGCATCCCATAGCCGGCGGCGCCGCGGCCAAGCCCTTCGTGACGCATCACAACGCGCTCGACATCGACCTCTACATGCGCATAGCTCCTGAGCTCTATCTTAAGCGGCTCATCGTGGGCGGCATGGAGCGCGTGTACGAGATCAACCGCTGCTTCCGCAACGAAGGCATCGACACCCGCCACAACCCCGAATTCACTTCCTGCGAGTTCTACTGGGCCTACGCTACCTATGAAGACCTCATGGACTTCACCGAACAGCTCTTCGCCCATATTGCCCGCGAAGTGTGCGGCAGCACCGTCGTCACCTATCAGGGCGTGGAGCTCGACCTCACCCCCGGCCGCTGGGCCCGCATGTCCTACCACGAGGCCCTGGAGAAGATAGGCGGCCACAAGCCCGACTTCTACAATGATGCCGACGCTGTGCGCGCCTACCTCCGTTCCCGCGGCGAGAAGTTCATGGACGGCGACGGCCTCGGCAAGCTGCAGTCCTACCTTTTTGACATCGACGTCGAAGACAAGCTGGTCCAGCCCACCTTCATCTACGCCTACCCGGCCGAGATCTCCCCGCTGGCCCGCCGCAACGACGAGGATCCCTTCATCACCGACCGCTTCGAATTCTTCATCTGCGGCTGCGAGTACGGCAACGCCTTCTCCGAACTCAACGACCCCGTTGACCAGCGTCTGCGCTTCGAAGCCCAGGTGGCGGCCAAGGCCGCCGGCGACGACGAGGCATGCCCCCTCGACAACGACTACCTGCGCGCCCTCGAATACGCCATGCCCCCCACCGCCGGCGAGGGCGTGGGCATCGACCGCCTGACCATGCTCCTTTGCGACGAGCCTTCCATCCGCGAAGTGCTCCTGTTCCCCCTGCTGAGACCCGAAGCCTAGTCTCTTTCCGTGCCGGAGGAGGCCCCGCCTCTTCCGGTGCTTTTTTCATGGAGCCTGCATGTCCTTCCCGTTCTTCATCGCCAAACGCTACCTCACCGCGAGGAGCAAGCGCACGTTCATTTCGATAATCTCGCTCATGTCCGTCATGGGCGTGGCTATCGGCGTGGCCGCGCTCGTCATTGTCATGAGCGTGTATAACGGCGTCACCGAGGAGATGAGGGAAAAGATCCTGGGGGCCAACCCCCATGTTCTCGTGCTCGCCTCCCAGCCGGACGCCTTCGATCCGCCTGCGGAAGGCGTTCAGGAGGATGCCGGCAGCTCTCCCCTGCTGAAGGAAGAGCCTGCCTCTTCGGCAGGTGAGGCCGATTCCCGGGGCGTCACGCCTGTTCTGGCCCGCGTGCAGAGCGTGCCCGGCATAGTCTCGGCCACGCCGTTCCTGTACGCGGAGGTGCTTCTGTCCACCCCCTACGGAGCTACCGGACTCGTTGTGCGCGGCATAGACCCCCGCCAGGCCGCAGGGGCCATGCCTATGCTCCGCAGCCTGCAGAAGGGCAGTGTGGAGGGGCTTGAACGGCAGTCCGGCCCGGCCGGCATACTGGTCGGGCATGAGCTTGCCAGCCGCTTCAGGCTTCGCGTGGGCAGCCGCGTGAACCTCATGTCTCCTGCCGGGCAGCGCACCACGGCGGGCTTCGTTCCCAAGCTCAAGTCCTTCCGCGTTGAGGGCATCTTCAAGTCCGGCATGTCGGATTTCGACAGCCGCCTCGCCTACGTAGCCCTTCCTGCGGCGCAGGACCTCATGGGCTATCCGGCAGGGCGCATCTCCGGCATCGAAGCCTTCACGGAAGACCCGTACGAAGCCAAGGAAATTGGCGGCGCAGTGGCGGAGAAGCTCGGCTGGCCCTTCTATGCCCGCAACTGGATAGACATGAACGCCAACCTCTTCGCGGCCCTCCAGCTCGAACGCTTCGGCATGTTCATAGTCCTTGTCATGGTCATACTCGTGGGGTCCTTCTCCATCATCACGTCGCTCGTCATGCTGGTCATGGAGAAGACCAGAGACATAGCCATCCTCATGTCCATGGGGGCGACTGCGCGCGATGTGCGGCGCATCTTCACCCTGCAGGGATCCATCATCGGCGCTGTTGGCACAGGCATCGGTTATGTGCTAGGTATCATACTGGCGCTGCTGCTCAAGAAGTATCAGTTCATAGAGCTGCCGCCCGATGTGTACATGATGGATACCTTGCCCGTGATCATCGACCCGCTGGATCTTGCCGTCATCGGCGTCGTGTCCATGCTCATGTGCTACCTGGCAACTATTTACCCCGCGCGCAAGGCCTCCGGCCTTGTGCCTGCGGAAGCCCTTCGCTACGAGTAGAGCATGGAATTTGCCGAAGCCAAGAACGGGCTCCTGTACAGTGTGGAGCATGTCGAGAAGAAGGTGGAAAGCCCCGCCGGGGAGCTGACCATACTGCGTGACGTGAGCTTCGCCGTGGAACCGGGAGAGGCACTTGCCATAGTCGGTTCGTCCGGTTCGGGCAAGTCCACGCTCCTGCATGTTCTCGGCACGCTTGACAGGGCCACCAGCGGCAAGGTCTGCTTCGAAGGGAAGGACCTTTCTTCGCTCGATGAAGCGCAGGCCGCACATTTCCGCAACAGGGAGCTGGGATTCGTTTTCCAGTTCCATCATCTTCTGCCGGAGTTTACCACTGTGGAGAACGTGGCCATGCAGGCCATCGTTTCCGGCCTTCCCAAGGCGAAGGCCCTGAAGCTGGCGGAAGAGTCGCTCGAGCGAGTGGGGCTTGCCCACCGCCGCGACCACCATGTGACCACCCTTTCCGGCGGCGAGCGTCAGCGTGCGGCCATTGCCCGCGCGACCCTGCTCTGCCCCAAGGTGCTCCTTGCCGATGAACCCACCGGCAACCTTGACGAAAAAACGGGTTCCCTTGTGGTGGAAGTCCTCCGTGGGCTGAACCGCGATATGGGCATGACCCTCATCATAGTGACGCATAACCGGGAACTTGCGGCCAGCCTTGACCGCAGCCTTGAACTGAGATCTGGAGAGCTCTATGCGCAAAATTCTTTCTAGTCTGGCTTGTCTGGCCCTTTGCCTTTTCGTGTGGGCAGGCATGGCCGGTGCCGCCGCTCCCCGTGTGCTGGTACTGCCCTTTGCCGTCAATGCTCCCGAAGCTGCGGCTCAGCTTGCAAGCGATGTGCCCGCCCTGGTGCGTCAGGCCATTGCCAAGCATGGTTTGGCCGCCATTCCGACTTCCGCACTCAAGAAGGGCAAGGCCGAGAGCGAGGTGAGTGCCCGCAGCCGGGCCAGGTCCGCCAAAGCCCGCTATGCCGTCTACGGCAGCCTCAACCAGATCGGCGAAGGCTTCAGCCTGGACATGCAGCTTGTGGAGGCTTCCTCGAACAAGGTCGAATCCTTCCACATGGAAGGCGGCAACCTGCTCGAACTTCAGCCTGTGGTGAACTCTCTGGTCGGGCAGATGGTCGGCTCCATCGCCGGGGATGACAGCTCCGCGGCTTCTGCCGCCGCTGCCTCCGTGAACAAGGGCGGCATTGCCGATATCCGCATCAAGGGCCTCAAGTTCATCGATCAGGATCGCGTTCTCGTCCTCCTCAATACCAAGAAGGGCGACAGGGTGGATGAAGACGCCATCGACGCCGATGTGCGCAAGATCTGGGAATTCGGCTACTTCAACGACGTTTTCGCCGAAATAGAGCCCGGCCTCGAAGGCCCTGTGCTTGTCTTCACCGTTGCTGAGAAGCCGCGCATCGCAGAAGTTCGCGTGGAAGGTTCCGAAGAAGTGCGCATGAGCGACATCAATGAAGCCATGTCCACCCAGACCGGTGCCGTTCTCAACGAGAAGGTGCTCGCCGAAGACCTTCAGAAAGTGACGGACCTTTACCGCAAGGAAGGCTTCTACCTTGCCGAAGTCACCTATGATGTGCAGGCCAAGCCCGACGGCTCTTCCGCCGTCCTGGTCCTGAACGTCAAGGAAGGCAACAAGCTGTATATCAAGGAAGTGGCCCTTGAAGGCCTCAAGGAGATCGATCCTGACGATGTGAAGGACTATATGTCCATCAGTGAGCGCGGCATGTTCTCCTGGTTCACCGGTTCCGGCGTGCTCAAGGAAGAATCTCTCGAACGCGACACGCAGACCATCAAGGCCTTTTTCATGAAGCATGGCTATCTGGACGGTCAGGTGGCCGCCCCCGAAGTCATCTATGAGGAAGACGGCATCCGCGTCGTTTTCCGCGTGCGCGAAGGCCTGCGCTACAAGGTGGGCGACATCATCCTGCATGGCGACCTCATCGATACCGAGGCCCGCATCCTTGAAGCCATCACTCTGGACGATATGCAGAAGTCCGGCGACTACTTCGATGTGGAAGTTCTCCAGAAGGATATCAAGGCCCTTACCAATTTCTACAGCGACTATGGCTATGCCTTTGCCGATGTGGACGTAGAGCCCAAGACCAGGCCCGAAGACGGCGTTGCCGACGTGGTGTTCACGCTGAAGCCCGGCGAGAAGCAGTACATCCGCCGAGTGGAAGTGGAAGGCAACACCCGTACCCGCGACAACGTTATCCTGCGCGAGATGCGCCTTGCCGACGGCCAGCAGTTCAGCGGCGCCCGCATGCGCCGTTCCGCCGAACGCCTTGAAAAGACCCGTTATTTCAAGGAAGTGAATCCCACCGTCCTGCCCACGGGCAATCCGGGCGAAGTCGACCTGAAGTTCGGCGTGAAGGAAGACGACACCGGCGTGCTGAGCATCGGCTTCGGCTACTCCACCTACGACAAGTTCGGCGTGACGGCCTCCATTCAGGAGAACAACCTGTTCGGTCGCGGCTATACTCTGGGCATCTCCGGCTATACCTCTTCCAATGAGCAGTATCTGCAGGCTTCCTTCGTGAACCCGCGCCTTTTCGACACGTACTGGGGGCTTTCCATCTCTCCGTATGCCCTTGAGGAAGAATGGACCGACTTCGACAAGCGTTCCTTCGGTATCCGTACCAGGGTGTTCCATCCCATCGGCGAATACACCAGCGTCAGCCTCGGCTATCGCTTCGAACGCTACAAGCTCTATAATATGCAGGAAGGAGCCTCGCGCATCATCCGCGAATATGCAGGCCAGCATTGGGCCAGCACTGTTTCGGCCAGCATAGTGCGCGATACCACGAACAAGCCTTACTTCCCCACCAGGGGCACCAAGATCTCCATTTCTGCGGAATATGGCGCCGACTGGCTGGGCGGCGACGACAGCTTCTTCAAGCCGGAAATAGAGGGTGCGGTCTTCTACGGCCTGAGCAATAACCATATCCTTCATGTTCGCGGCAAGATAGGCGCGGTGTTTGAGACCGAAGACCGCACCGTGCCTGTTTTCGAACGCTTCTGGATAGGCGGCATGCGCAGTATCCGCGGCTATGACTACGACGACATTTCCCCGCGCGACACCCTTACCAAAGAAACCATCGGCTCCGACCGCATGGGCTATGCCAACTTCGAATACATCTGGGTGGCCAAGCCCGACATCGGCCTTGCAGTCGTTCCCTTCTTCGATATCGGCTTCAATACCGACAGCCAGCAGCATGGTCTCACCGATGAAGTGTTCCAGTCGTACGGCGTTGAAATACGCTGGCGTTCCCCCATGGGCGACCTGCGCTTCGGCTACGGCGTTCCGCTTTCCAAGTTCTCCAATGGCGAGAAGCGCAGCAGCGGCCGCTTCGAATTCTCCATGGGACAGGCTTTCTAGCAAAGCGTGATTCAGAAAAAAGGGGAGAGGCTCTGCTTCTCCCCTTCTTTGCAGGCTGTTCGGCCTATATGCAGGAGAAAGAAGATGAAATATGAAGCGGTCGTCTTCGACCTCGACGGAACTCTGCTCGATACGCTGGAAGATTTGCGGAACAGCGTGAACTACGCGCTCCGCCTGCACGGCTTTCCCGAAAGGACGTATGAGGAGATACGCACTTTCGTCGGCAACGGCGTGCGCAATCTCATGCTGAAGGCAGTCCCCGGCGGAGATGCCACTCCTTCCTTCGAAGCCGTGTTTGCAGACTTCAGGGCCCACTATGCCGTTCACTGGCGTGAGCTCACCGCACCCTACGAAGGCGTGGTGCCTCTGGTGGAAGAGCTGCACAGGCGCGGGCTGAAGCTGGCAGTGGTCTCGAACAAGAGCGATGCGGAAGTGAAGAACCTCTGCACGGAGTTCTTCGGCGGAAAGATATCCTGTGTGAGGGGCGAAGTGCCCGAAGTGCCTCGCAAGCCTGCCCCGGACAGCGTTTTTCTCGCCCTGCAGTCTCTCGGCGTGGCCTGCGGGGCGGCTCTATATGTAGGCGATTCAGAGGTGGATGTTCGCACGGCCTGCAATGCCGGGCTGGACTGCGCTGCCGTTACCTGGGGCTTCCGCACGAAGGACGAACTGAAGGAGGCCGGGGCCGAGACCTTTGTCGATGTTCCCGCCGAACTCCTCAGAATGATATAGCGCGGCGTGGCGCAGATACAGGAGAGCCCTCCCTTGCAAGTGCAGGGAGGGCTCTTCTTGTGGGCAATGCCATGCTTATTTTCCGCTGATGCCCGGGCCGCGGAGGCGGCTCCTTCCGTTTCCGGAAGGCTCTACATGTATCTGCGTGCCTATGCGTTCCCGTATGGCCTGGACATGGGATATTATGCCTATGGTCTTTCCCTGTTCACGCAGGCCGGAAAGCATGTCCAGCGCAATGCTGAGCGTGTCTTCATCCAGAGTGCCGAAGCCTTCGTCGAGGAAGACGGAGTCTACGCGCACGTTCCGGCTGGCCATCCGGGCAAGGCCGAGCGCAAGCGACAGGCTGACGAGGAAGCTCTCGCCGCCGGAGAGGTTGCGCGACGTGCGGACGGCATCGGCCTGATAGCGGTCCGTGACGGACAGCGAAAGGGCTTCCGTGGGGTCCTGAACGAGCAGGTATCGGTCCGTCATGGCGGAGAGCTGGCGGTTGGCGTGCCCTATGAGTATGCGGAACGTGAGTTCTTGCGCATAGTTGCGGAATTTCTTGCCGTCGGCGGAACCTATGAGTTCGTTCAGGTCGGCCCAGCGTCGGCAGACTTTTTCCTGCGCCTCGCGCCGGATTTTCGCGTGGGCGGCGTCCTTCTTGCGCCGTTCGTTTCCCTCCAGCCGCTCGCGGCGGGCCCCGAGTTCTTCCTGCTTGGAGGCGCGCTCTTTCTCCACTCCTTCGAGTTTGTCGAGAAGTTCGCTTTCCCGCAGATCCGGCGCTGCTCCCATCTGAGCCATGCGGCTCTCATTGTCGAGCATGCGAGCCTTGAGGCTGGCCATGCCCTCGGCGAGAGCCCTTTCGGCCGACTCGAGCCTGGCCCTTTCCCCATCGGGCAGGCAGGCTTCAAGGCAGCGATCCATGTCCACGAATCCGGCGTTCTGGAGCTTTGCGAGAAGAGCCTGTTCATCTGCGGCGAGGCTGCAGGAACGTTCCTCGATGCGAGCCTTGAGAGACGCAAGGCGTGCGGAAGCATCGGTTCGCTCGGCATGGACGGCGTCGCAGTCCCTGCGGCGGGCTTCACGGCATTCCGCGGCCTCCTTCAGAAGTTCCGCAGCCTTGCCCTCTTCGCGGTCGGCATCGCGTTCTCCGAAGATTTTCCGGCGTTCTTCCTGCAGCTTGCCGAGATCTGCGGAGATGGAGTTCTCCTCTCGCACGATATCCTGGAGAGCTTTTTCGAGGGAAGCCCTGTCCTGCCTGTCGAGAAGGCAGAGCTTCTCGAGGTCGGAACAGCTTTCGGTCAGGGCGCAGGCTTCCTTCTGCCGGTCCTGGAACGCTTTGCTGCGGTGTGTGAGGATTTCCAGCATGGCCGGGATGCCCTTCACATCCTGAAGAAGGCAGCCTGAGGCCGATGCCTTGCGGCGCATTTCGGCAAAGGCGTTTTCGTGCTGGGCCAGCTCAGAATCCTGATCGGCCTCCATGTGGCGGAGTTCCGCCTGGAGAGCGGCTTTTTTCTGGTCGAGCCTGCTCATTTCCTGAAGCGAGCGTTCAGAGTGGAGCCGGAGCTGCGCCAGGGTGTCGTGGAGCGTGCCGGCCATATCCTGCAGGCTGTCGTTCTGCTCAACGATGCGGGAGGCGTCGGCCAGACTCAGCTGGTTCTGGGATCGGCTTTCTTCCAGCGCGGCGATCTGTTCAGCCAGCACGGCCCTGCCGGAAAGCAGCCTGCCGGAAAGTTCTGGAGGCAGGAGGGCGGCTTCGGCCTTGAGCCTGAGGGCCAGAGCTTCAGCTTCTTCCGTTTTTTCGGAACAGGCCTTGCCTTTATGGGCGCTGTCGTGCTCCAGGCTGGCCAAAGCGGAGCGGCGCAGGAGCAGGGCGTCGTTCAAGGCGCTGATGTCCTGCTCGCAGGAGCAGAGCTGGAGCTTTTTCTCGTCCGGAGCAGGGATATTGCCTTCGGCGAAGGGGTGGTGGATCGAGCCGCAAAGCGGGCAGGCCTCGCCGTCCTGCAGATGCAGGCGGGCTTCCTCGTAGCTTTGTATGCGGTCGAGCAGGGCGAGAGAATCGCCCAGTTCCTGCTTCAGACGGGTCAGAGACTGCATCTGGGCCTGTTCCGATGAGAGGATCGCCCGTTCAGCTTCTATCCTTTTTTCGAGTTCAAGGCGTTCTGCAGTCAGTACTTCAGCCTGGGCCAGAAGGCTGGAACACGTCTGCCCAAGGGACAGCATTTCCTTGAGCCTGAAGGCCTGCAGGGCCAGTTCTTCCTTCTCCTGCCGCCATTCGGCCGCCGTCCGTCCTTCGAGAAGGGCCGTCCTTCGGGCTTCCAGTTCCGACAGCCGGGCTTCCTTTTCCTTCAGCTCCTGCGCCTGCGCCGTTCGGGCCTGATGCAGATTTTCGAGGTCCTGAGCCGCTGCTTCCAGCTCTTTTCGCTTTTCCTCCATGTGCGCGGAGCGGGAGAGCATGCTGGCAGAGTGCCGGTCGAGCTGTCCATGCAGGATGCGCATGGCGGCAAGCTGCTGGGGAAGGTCAGCGTCTGCGGCGTGTTCTCCAAGCCAGCTCTGGATATCGGCGAAGGAAGAACGCTGTTCTTCAAGTGCTCCTTCGTGCTCGGCGAGAGTGCGCTTTGCCAGCTCCAGCTTCTGCGCTGTCGCCGATCGGGCGGCAGTGCGGGCCTCCAGTTCCTGTTTTTTGGCTGAGGTCTGTATGTCCAGAGCCCGCACGTCCTTCAAGGTTTCCAGCAGGCTGGCATGTGCCAGCTTTTCTTCGGCAAGCCTCTGTTCTGCCTCCGCAAGGAGTTTTTCCTGCGTCTGGACGCGCTCTGCCAGTGGGCCGAGGGCGGCAGTCAGCTTCCCGGCGTCTTCCCTGTCTCGGGCCTGTTCCTTCAGCCTTTCGAGCAGGGCGGAGCATTCTGCAGAGAATCGGAGCGCACGCCGGGCCGCTTCGAGCCGCACGCTGTCCGGCTGGAAGTCCTTGAGCTGTTTTTCCAGAGCGTTCTTCTGGGCAAGGAGGGCGTCGGCCTCGGCCTTCAGGGCGGTCAGGGCGTGCAGCGCGTTCAGTCCGTCGTGCAGTTCCTTTTCCTTGCCTGCAAGGCAGGCTATGTCCTTCATGAGCCCGTCGCAGGCTTGCCGGAGCTCGTTTTCCTCTTCGGGGGAAAGTACGTTGCAGAGGGCAAGCTCCCGGTCCAGTTCGCTCAGTTTTTCCTGTTCTGCCTTGTTTCGGCTGAAGATATGGGTAGAGATGTCGCTGTAGATGCCGGTACCGGTCATTTCTTCCAGAAGCGGGGCGCGGTCCGGTCCTTTGGCCAGAAGGAACTTGGCGAAGCTGCCCTGTGCCAGCAGGGTGGACTGCGTGAAGCGTTCGAAGTCCATGCCGGTGATCTCTTTCACCTTTGCGGCCACATCATTTATTTTTTCAGCCAGAGCTTTTCCCTGGCTGTCCCACAGTATGTGGCTTGCCTGCTGAAGGGCGCCGTCGGCTTTTTCCCGCGCCTTGTTCTGGCTCCAGCGGCAGCAGTACTCGCCATGCACGGTGCTGAAGACGACCTCGGCAAAGCACTTTCCAGTGCCGCGCGTCATGATGTCGTTGGAGCCCTTGCTTATCTTGCCCAGCCGGGGGGTGCTTCCGTAGAGGGCCAGGCACAGGGCGTCGAGTATGGTGCTCTTTCCAGAGCCGGTGGGGCCTGTGATGGCGAAGATGCCGTTGGTAAGGAAATCCTTGTCGGTAAAGTCGATATGCCATTCGCCAGCCAGAGAATTGAGGTTGGCGAAGCGTATGCTCAGTATGCGCATGCGTCTTCCCCCTTGTCGGCCTGAAGAAGCTCGTTCACAGCTTCGGCGTAGGTTTCGAGCAGCGACTTGCGCTGTTCCTCGTCGAGTCCGTTCTGCCGCTCAAGGTCGTCGAGGCGTCGTCTGAACACATCGAAAACGCTCATGTCTTCCAGTGCGGTTCCAAGGTCTTCCTCGGAAGAGGGGGCATTCAGGCTGTGCGCCGTTCCCACCCGCAGGATTTCCAGCTTGGGCCCGGCTTTTTCCAGCAGGCGTTCCCTCAGGTCGCTCACGATGCCGGAACCTGTATAGAGGACTTCGAGCCATACGGGCTCGCCAAGTTCGTCAAGGTCCTTCATGCGGGCTTCAATGGCCGGCAGGTCGCCGCTTATTTTTTCCATTTTCTGGAAGAGAGGTACGGGAAGCGTGCGCACGCTGGGGGTTCTGCCGTCGAATTCCACGAGGCATACGCTTTTAGGCCGCCCCACTTCGCCGAAGCCCATGGGCAGGGGCGAACCGGAATAGCGTATGCGTTCTTCCTTGTTGACTTTCTGCGGGCCGTGCAGATGGCCGAGGGCCACATAGTCGAAGGTGGGGGAGAAAATGTCGGCGCTGATCTGCCCGAGAGAGCCTATGCGCAGGTCGCGCACGCCGTCGCCTTCCGCCACGGCGCCGCCTGCTGCGAAAAGATGCCCCATGGCCACGACAGGCAGAGGGGAGGAGGGGAAGCGGCTGGCATATTCTGCGCGGAGGGATTCGGCCTTTTCCGCGCAGATTCGGTAGTGCTCGTGCATGCCCCGGGCGAGGAGAGCGTCCCGCTCGTCCGTGCCGTCTTCGATGCCGATGCGGTACAGGTCGCGGTCACGCAGGAAGGGAACGGCGCAGATGACGAGCGCGGGGCGGCCGTTCGCATCGTTCAGGAGCAGCACTTCCTTTTCAGGGGCGAGGGCATGGCCGATGACGTGCACGTCCAGAGCCTGCAGAATGGCCTGGGGGGCGTCGAGGAAGGAAGGGGAATCGTGGTTCCCGGCTGTGAGGACGATATGCCGGCAGGGGCCCTTGGCCGCCTCGCAGAGGAATCGGTAGTACAGGGACTGTGCCTGATTGGAGGGGAGGCCGCTGTCGAAGATGTCGCCTGCGACGAGGAGAACGTCAACGGATTCTTCACGCAGAGTCTGGGCGAGCCACTCGAGGAAAAGGCGGAACTCTTCATGCCTTTTCCTGCCGTAGAGAGCCTGCCCAAGATGCCAGTCGGAGGTATGGAGTATTTTCATGGGGATATCCTGTGCATCTTCTATAGCATGCAAGTCAGGGGGCTGTCATTCGGCAAGGGAAAGCATCCGTCTGGCTTTTAAATGAAAAGCCGGAATCTTCCTGAGAAGACTCCGGCAAAGGCGCAGAAAAAGACCTGCCAGAGGGCAGGCCCTTCTCGTTGGATTTACTTGTAGATCTTGGTAGCCATGAAGCCGACGACGATCACGATGCTAAAAAGACCTGCAACAACGGTGAGAACGGTGCTGTCGAGACCAGCCATGTTATCCTCCTTGCTTTTGGGCATGTGCCCAAAAATAGATTGAAACGCCTCTTTCGAGATGGCCTTGACTCGATGAATGGCACATCGAACGAGTTCTCATCCCGAACTTTTTTGCAAAATAGCAGAGCTTCCCTTTAATGACAATGGATTTTTTTCGAAAAAAAGAGGAGGGCTGGAGGGGTGTATCCTGTCTGTCGCAGGAAATGATTTCTTGAAAAATAAGCAAGTCTTCATCTGTGGATGGAGCATGGAATAAAAAATAACGCATATTTGAAAAATCTTCGATATCATTACGAGAAAATACGGGATATGAAGGCATGGATGAACGCTAATTATGATAAAAATGAAAAAATAAGAGCAGATATATTCTTAAAAATAAAATATGACATTCGTGATGCACGGATAGGATATTCTGGATATGGGGAGATATATGCCGCCTTGTACTTTTTTGAACGAATAAATATTTCAGATGGCGTTGCAGGTATGCAAATATTTTTGGAGCCGGCAGGCCCTGATGCGTACTTGCGCTGTGCCGACAATCAGGTATCTTTAGCTGAACTGCGACAGCCGCCATATACTGCGGCAGGAGAAATGTCATGGCTGAATTCAGGATACCCGATACCGGGCTCCATATACTCGTGCTGGGCTGCATGAGTTCCGGCAAGTCCACAGTCCTCAATGCCCTTCTCGGAAGAGGTGTCTTTCCTGCGGGCAACCGCGCTACCACGGCTCAAGTCTTTCGCATCGTACACGATCCGTGGAGCGAAGAGAACGTATGCCGCAACCCTTCCGAGAGCGAGGAATGGTTCCCTCTCACTTCCGAGCGTCTTTCCTCGTACAACGGCTCCATGAAGGAGAACGTTCCTGCGGACATACGCCTGCGTTTCCCTTTCCTGAACAAGAAGCGCACCATTGTGTTCTACGATACTCCCGGCCCCAATACCAGCAAGTACAGCGACCACCGTGCCGAGACCTATTTCGCTCTGGAAAAGCTCCCTCTCACCAATATCTTTCTTGTCCTCGACATGGTCCAGCTCCACACCAAGGACGAAGAGGCCCTTTTGCGTGACGTGGGCCGCGTGATGAAGGAGCGCGGGAGCGTGCCGCTTCTCGTCATCCTGAACAAGGCCGATGTCATCGACGTGGAGAAAGAATCCGTGCAGGAGATCATGGCCGATGTGCGCGACACAGTCATGAAGCATCTGCCCGAAGGGACTCCAGTGGATGTCATCCCTGTCATGGCCAAGGGGGCGGAAGTCTGGCGACGCATGGTGGACCGTGACCCGCTCACCACCTTCGAAGTTGAGTTCGGCCAGTACATAGACTGGCGCCTCTGCGAGGCCATGCTTGGGGCCGCCATACTGCCTGAAGAGATACGGGTGAGCGTGGCGGAACAGATGGAAGAATGGCGCCGCCTGCAGAAGTTCTCGCAGGCGTTCAAGTCCACGCTGGAATATCTTGCCGCGCGCGTGCATCCCGAAGCGGAGCTCATCAACAAGCAGGTCAGCAAGATACTCGATTACGCCGACTGCCGCCGCGCCATCACCGGTTCCGGCATCATCGCCCTTGAGGAGTATATCGACAAGCTCACCGTGAAGAGGCGCAGGCCCGCACCGGAGGCGATGCCGGCAGCCGAAGCAGATCCTGCCGCCGCGAAGGCTGTTCAGGCCGCTCCGGCGGAAAGGGAGTCAAAGGCCAAGATGCCTGACCGACAGCAGGCCATGGCTCTGCTCAAAGAATACAATGCCGAGCCGTTCCATATCCTTCATGCGCTCACCGTCGAAGGCGTGATGCGCTGGTTCGCCAAGGATCAGGGCTTTGCCGATGAAGCCGAGCATTGGGGGCTGGTGGGCCTGCTGCACGACATCGACTTCGAACGCTGGCCCGAAGAGCATTGCAAGCGCGCCCCTGAAGTTCTGAAGCAGGCGGGGTACGATGAGGGCTTCATCTATTCCGTGTGCAGTCATGCCTACGGCCTTTGTTCCGATTGCGAACCCAAGCATCAGATGGAGAAGCTCCTCTTCGCCGTGGACGAGCTCACGGGCCTCATCGGAGCGGCCGCGCTCATGCGTCCTTCCAAGAGCGTGATGGATATGGAAGTCTCCAGCCTCAAGAAGAAGTTCAAGGACAAGCGTTTTGCCGCCGGATGCTCTCGCGATGTTATCAAGGAAGGCGCAGAACGCCTTGGCTGGACGCTGGACGAGCTTTTCACTCGCACCCTTGAAGCCATGCGTTCCTGTGAAGCCAGCGTGAACGCTGAGATGAAGGCGTTGGAAGCATAAGCGCATCCCTGTTTTCCACGCGGCAGGCGGTCCTTCGGGGCCGCCTTTTTTATTGGGTTATAACGGGGCGGCATACTGGTGTGAGCCTGCCGGCATAGTCCACATCTGCAGGCCAGAGGAGAGCTGAGGATCTGTTTCCAAAGCAGAAGCCTTTTGGGAAGGGCAATGACGCAGGAGTCTGTCGAGCGATAAAAAAGACGGCCCTTTCCGAAGAAAGAGCCGCCTTGCTGACGTTTATTCGCCGTGCTTACTTCTTGTTCAGCTCAGCTTCCTGCGGGAAGATGGGCGTATAGCGGTAGGTCAGGGAAAGGACCATGGCGGCATACGCGAACACCAGAGCGCAGCAGGCCCATTCCACCCAGTTGGGAGCATAGGTCTGCCAGGCGTCGAAGGGCATGACGGGCATGGCCAGGCCCTGCACGGTGAGCAGGTAGCGGTTCAGGGTGATGCTGGTGCACACCAGAATGAGCATGGTGTAGAAGATGAGCGGATTCTCGCGGAGGCTCTTCTTCATGAGCACGAACATGGGAACGATGAGCATGAGGTGTTCAGCCCAGAACAGCCACTTGCCGTAGATGTAGCCATAGAACATGTCGTCGAAGGTGAGGCCCTGAGCGAGCAGGGTGTCGGCGGCCCAGTACCAGCTGTCGAGGCACTTGAACACCGTGTACACGATGAGCATGGTGCCGCCCACGCGGCCCATGAGCTGCTTCACGTCCCAGCTGACCAGCTTGCGGCCGGAGAGCTTTTCCATGGTGGTGCAGACGAGCACGGTGAACATGGGGCCGGAGGCCACGGCGGAAAGCACGAAGAGGAAGAAGGTCCAGGGCCAGATGAAGAAGCCTTCACGGAACAGGTAGGGGCGGCCGAAGAGCACGCCGTACATGCCGCCCAGAGAACCCTGGTGGAAGGTGGACAGGAAGGCGCCGATACCCGCGAAGATGGGCATGTACACATGGAAGTTATGGGCCAGCAGGCGGATGAAGCGTTTCTTCATCAGCGCACGGTTCTCCAGCACCAGCGGCACGTATTCGAGGATGAGCACGATGCAGTAGCAGGTGATGCAGAAGATAACTTCGGTGAGCATGGAGTGCACGTTGGGGTACCAGTAGCCGAACCAGCAGCGGATGGGCTGGCCGATGTCCAGAACGAGGATCATCATGGCGCCGGTGTAGCACAGGAAGCCGATGACGGCCGCGAGGTTCACGATGTTCTTCAGCTCGTCGATGTTCAGGATATAGCGGAGAGCACCGGTGAAGAAGGCGCCCGCGCCCAGAGCGATGACGGCGAGGTCGAAGGTGATCCACAGACCGAAGCCGAAGCAGTCGTCCATGCCGGTTTCGCCAAGGCCGAGGCCAAGGACGCGGATGGCGGCATAGAGGCCCCAGAGGAAGATGACCCCGAGGAAGGACATCCAGGCCAGGAACTTAGTCAGAGAGCAGCGCTCGCAACCTTCCGGGAAGAGCTCTGCGTCGAAGGGTTTGCTGTAATCCATAAACTAGCCCTGCCTCTTGTTTTCGCCGGTCTTTTCGTTTTCGAGGTAGTTGTCGCCTTCGCGGCGCACCCATTCGCGCTTGCTCAGGTAGTAGACCTGAGGATCGGTGCCCAGACGTTCCAGCAGGCGGAAGGCGTAG
>JAFQPD010000149.1 GCA_017411945.1 Mailhella sp. | reverse complement strand
CGGCCCCTACGCCGGCTACGACCTCATGCGGAAGATATTCCGCTGGACCAAGGCCAGCGTGGATCAGGACCATCTGCCCGTGATGCTCCATTCCTTCCCCGGCTGGATCCCTGTCCGGCCTGAATTCCTCCTCGGCAAGACCAAGGAGAACCCGGGCGAGGATATCGGCGGCATCATGGAACAGCTCGCGCGAAGCGGTGCGAGCGTCATCGGCATGCCCTGCAACACGGCGCACAGCCCCCGCATCCTCAATGTTGCGCTGGAACGCCTGCATGCGACCGGTCTTGACGTGCAGTTCGTGTCCATCATCGAGAGCGCTGTGAAGCATGTGAGCCGCCTGTGCCCGAACGGAGGCCGCATAGGCCTCATGGGCACGGTGGCCACGCTCCAGACCCGTCTGTACCAGGACGCTCTGGAAAAAGCCGGACTCGAGCCTGTCATCCTCGGCGAGGAGGACTGCGCCCTTGTCCAGCAGGCCATCAGTGATCCCGGTTTCGGCGTGAAGGCTTTCTCCGACCCCGTTTCCCCCAAGGCACGGCAGATTCTGCTTGACGCGGCCCGCCGTCTGGTAGAGGAAAAACGAGTGTCCACCATCCTTCTTGGATGTACCGAGATCCCGGTGGCAGTCACCGAGGATCGCCTGTGGGATACTCCTGTGGTGGATGCCACCAGCGTCCTTGCCCAGGAACTGATCCGAGCCAGTTGCCCGGAACGACTCAAGACTCCCTCTGATTTTCAGGGATAAAAGGAAAATAGCATGAATCTCGCCCAGTTCCCCCGCCGCGGCTATGTGAAGACCCCCACCCCCATCGAGTTCCTTCCCAACTTCTCCAAGGCTCTCGGCGGCAAAGTGAACGTTTACATCAAGCGTGACGACCTGCTCCCCGGCTGCTCCGGCGGCAACAAGACCCGCAAGCTCGACTTCTGCATCGCCGACGCCCTCGCCAAGGGTGCCGATACCATCATCACCTGCGGTGCTGTGCAGTCCAACCACTGCCGCCTCACCCTTTCCTGGGCCGTGCATGAAGGTCTCGACTGCCACCTCGTTCTCGAAGAACGCGTGCCCGGCAGCTACAATGCCGAAGCTTCCGGCAACAACTTCCTCTTCCAGCTCCTTGGCGTGAAGAGCATCACCGTGGTGCCCGGCGGCTCCCCCATGCTCGACGAAATGGAAAAGGTCGCCGAAAAGCTCCGCGCTGAAGGCAAGAAGCCCTACATCATCCCCGGCGGCGCTTCCAACGAGATCGGCGCTCTCGGCTATGTGGGCTGCGCTCAGGAAATCATGCAGCAGATGTTCGACATGGGCGTCAACTTCGACCATGTGTTCGTGCCCTCCGGCTCCGCCGGTACCCATGCCGGCATGATCGCTGGTTTCGTGGGCAACAACATGAACATCCCCATGTCCGGCATCGACGTCAGCCGCCCCGGCGACGTGCAGCAGGAAATTGTGTATAACCTCGCCCAGAAGGTGCTCGACAAGCTCGGCTCCGGCGTGCAGATGCCCAAGGAAAAGGTCGTCTGCTACGGCGACTACTACCTGCCCGGCTACTCCCGCCCCAACGACGCCATGATCGAAGCCGTGAAGCTCCTCGCCCAGACTGAAGCCATCCTGCTCGACCCCGTGTACAGCGGCAAGGCTTTCGCCGGCATGATCGACCTTATCCGCAAGGGCGTCATCGCCGAAGGCTCCAACGTGCTCTTCCTGCACACCGGCGGCTCCCCCGCTCTGTACGCCTACATGCCCACCTTCCGTCAGTAAGCCTGACCCGATGCCTGCCCTGCAGGCATGAATGAGCCTCCGGCCCCCTCCCGTCTGTTCTGTTCGGCAGTCGTGAGGGGGCTTTGTTTTTAACTTGGCATCTTCCCTTTGCAATATAGACGAAAACTATTTATGCTTTCTGCTTGCAACGCCGCAGCCTGTCCTGAACGATGTCCGCTGTTCAGGATAGGCCAGCCAGATCCAAGAGCAGATAAAGACCATGCAGTTCAAAAAAGAGACGTACAGCTCTAAGGCCGCTGAGTTCATAAGAAATCTCATCCGTTCCGGGGAACTGCTCCCCGGTCGCCCCGTGCGCGAAGCGCTGATTTCCGAAAGGCTCAACATCAGCCGCGCCCCTATCCGCGAGGCTCTTCTCCTTCTCGCTCAGGAAGGGCTCATCTGTTCCGAGCCGCAGAAGGGCAAGTTCGTGCGGTCCATGAGCGCGCAGGAGATATACGACAGCTATGCCGTGGCCGGCATCCTTGAAGGAGCAGGCGTGGCGCAGTCCATCTGCCTCTGGACGGAGAAGGAAGAGTCTGCTTTCCGGGACGTGGTCCGCAGGCTCGACGAGCAGGTGAATTATGCCGTTTCTCTCGATACGCTCACAGAGATAGACGAAGCCTTCCACAGCGCGCTGCTTGCTGCGTGTTCCAACGCACACCTCATCCATCTTGCCCATTCTTCCAGCTCTTCGCTGGCCAAATTCCTTTATTACAATTACTGGCGCACCATGTATACGCCGCAGGAATTCCGCGAGAGGCATCATGCGGTGGCCGAGGCTGTGCTCAGCCGCGATGTCCAGCGTATCGAAAATGTGCTCCGCCAGCACTACGAGGATGTGGGCATACGCCTCTGCGAACTGGTGCATGGCAAATAGCAGGCTTCGCGCCTTGTGTCTGGGAGTCTCTCATGGACTTCGCCCCTTCAGTTTCTGCGAAACAGCTCTCTGAGTTCCGCCGGATCTTTCATCGCCACGCAGAATCCGGCTTTTCGGAGTTCTGGACTACGGCTTTCCTCGCCGCACGGCTCCATGGGGCCGGGGGCTTTGTGAAGGTCGGCGAAGAGGCCATATGCCGCGAAGCCCGTATGGGCGTACCCGATGAGGAGACGCAGAAAAAGCGCATTGCCTCTGCACGGGAGCAGGGAGCCGATCCGACGTGGCTGGATCGCATGGACGGTCTCACGGGCCTCATCGTCGATATCCGCCCCGATCTCCCTCGTCATACTGCCCTCCGCTTTGACATCGATGCCGTGGATGTGGAAGAAAGCTCTTCCCCTGAACACCTCCCCGCGCGCGAGGGCTTCCGCTCGCTGAACGACGGCCATTGCCACGCCTGCGGCCATGACGGCCATGCCGCCATCGGTCTCGGCGTTGCCCTGGAGCTCCTACGCATCAAGGACAGGCTGCGCCATAACGTGCGCATCATTTTCGAGCCTGCCGAAGAAGGTCTGCGAGGGGCCGCCGCCATGGTCGAGGCGGGGGCCGTGGACGGAGCCAGATATTTTTTTGCGGCTCACATCGGCGTGAACGCCCGCAGGTCCCATGAACTGGTCTGCGGCACGGAAGGTTTCCTCGCCAGCACCAAATTCGATGCCGAGTTCTTCGGCAGGGCGGCGCATGCCGGGGCCGAGCCGCACGAGGGGCGGAATTCCCTTCTTGCGGCGGCCAGCGCCGTCATGAACCTGCACGCCATCCCGCGCCACGGCAAGGGGGAGACCCGCATAGCCGTGGGCCGCATGGAGAGCGGCACAGGGCGCAACGTCGTTCCTTCCTATGCGAAGCTGGTCTGCGAGACCCGCGGTTCCAGCACGGAAGTCAACGACTGGATGTTCGAGCAGGCCGCGCGCATCATCGAGCACAGCGCGGCTATGCATGGGCAGGACTTCCGCATCACCCGCATGGGCGGGGGCGGAACGGCTGTGAGCGACCTTGCCATGTGCGAGCTGGTGCGCCGCGTGAGCGGGGGCATCCCCTATTTCTATCCCGAATTCGTGCTCGATATGGGCCGCGGCTTCGGGGCCGACGATGCCTGCGCCTTCCTTGAAGCCGTGCAGAAGCAGGGCGGCATGGGGACATACGCTCAAATAGGCTCCCGCCTTCCTGCCGGGCATCACAGCCCGGACTTCGATTTCGACGAGTCTCTGCTCCAGCCTGCAGTCGAGCTTTTCTGCCGGACGGCTCTGGCGCTGGACAGCATGGACTGAGCGAAAAGCAAAGGAAAAGCCCGCGTCTCTGAAACGAGAGCGGGCTTTCGTCACACTTTGGGCATCTATTTCCTGATGCGGGCTTCGCCTATGATGCGGTAGCGGCCTGAAGCGTCCTTCATCCAGTAAAGGGCGCGCAGGTCCGAACGTCTGCCGCCGTCTTTCAGGGCGTAGCTCTCTGTGAAGCAGGAGACCCAGTAGCCCGGGCCGTGCAGGATGCTGAGGTCGTCTCCGATGCGGAAGCCTTTCCTTTCTTTGAACTCCGTGCGCAGGCGTGTTTTTTTCAGGGAGAACTTTTCCCTGCTGGCCGCAGGCCATGCCTTGCCGTCGTAAAGGTTGAAGATCTCTTCGGTTTTCTGCAGGCGCAGGGCCATCCACAGCTTGGCGAGGTCGCGGATAATGGAGGCGTCCGCAGTCTGTACGGCGGCGAAGGCAGGGGTAGGTGCCACGGGAAAGTCTACGGCATGGACGCAGGCCGAAGCCGTGGAGCTGCCCGCTTTTCCTTCCTGCGTCAGCCTGCCGGAGACTTCGGTGCTTCCCTTGGGCAGGACGGGAGGGGCGGGAACGGCTTCAGGGGCAGGCAGGCCGGAGGGCAGGGCTTGTCCGTCCCGCCCGTAGAAGGGGTCGCCGGCGACTTTTTCCGCTACGATGACGGGAGTGCCCGGCTTGAGCAGAGGGGCTATCTCCATGATCTCGCCCTTGTCGATGGCGAGGCATCCTCGCGTGGTGATGCCCGTTATCTTCCTGCCCTTGCTGTGCAGCCAGATGCCGCTGCCGGTCTTCTTGCGAAGGCGGTCGGCGGGGTTGGGGTAGTTCAGGGCCACGGCGTAAGGGCCATATTCCATATAGTCCAGCTTTTGCGTGATGACCTTGGTGATGAAGTACACGCCTTCGGGGGTCTTGAGGTCGCCTTGCTTCTGCTTGTCGCCTTCTACGCGTCCGTGGATGCACTCGAACTCTCGTGCGGCCGAAGTCGCCCCGCTTTTTTCTTCCATCTGGAAGAGGAGCTTGCGAGACTTGTCGGCCACATAGAAGAATTTCGGAGCGGGCTGGGCCATGCAGGCCGTCCAGTCGTCAGCAAGGGACGCGGATGGGCGGAGCAGCGCGGATAGCAGGAAGGTGAGGGCGAGGCAGAAGATGCGGAGCATGATGACCTCTTACTTTTCGTTCAGGACGCGCTCGATGATCTCGTCTTCGAAGCGGGTATAAGGGTCGAGGCTGAACACGGCGTCCAGCTCCTCAGCGCTGAGCCTGGACTGTATCTCTTCGTCGGCGCGTATGAGGTCCGGGAAGGATTTCTGGGTCTCCCAGCTTTCCATGGCGCGCTTCTGCACTACGACGTAGGCCTGCTGGCGGGGCATGTCCTTCTCGATGAGAGCGGTGAGGACGCGCTGGGAATAGAACAGGCCGTAGCTGCCCCAGAGGTTCTTCTCCACGTTTTCGGGAAGGATGCGCAGGCCGGAGATGAGGCGGTTCAGGCGGTGCAGGATGTAGTCCATGAGTATGGTGGAGTCGGGCGTGATGATGCGCTCCACGGAAGAGTGGCTGATGTCGCGCTCGTGCCACAGGGCCTGGTTCTCCATGGCGGCGATGGCGTTGGAACGCACAACGCGGGCGAGGCCGCTCATATTCTCGGCAGAGATGGGGTTGCGCTTGTGGGGCATGGCCGAGGATCCCTTCTGGCCCTTGGCGAAGCCTTCTTCCACTTCATGCACTTCGGTGCGCTGGAGGTGGCGAAGCTCCACGCAGATGCGTTCCACAGTGCCGGCGGCGATGGCGAGCGCGGTGAAGTAATGGGCGTAGCGGTCGCGCTGGACTATCTGGGTGGAGATGATGTCGGCCTTCAGGCCCATGAGTTCGCAGGCGCGTTCTTCCACGGCGGGAGTGATGACAGTGTAGTTGCCCATGGCGCCGGAGAGCTTGCCGGTGCGCACGTCTTCTACGGCGGCGGCGAAACGCTTCTTGTCGCGCAGGAATTCGGCGTAGAAGCCGGCGAACTTGAAGCCGTAGGTAATGGGTTCGCCGTGGATGCCGTGGGAGCGGCCCATGCACACGAGGCCCTTGTGTTCGCGCACGAACGTGGCAAGGGTGGCGAGCAGCATGTCGAAGTCTTTAAGGATGAGCTCGCCGGCCTGCACCATCTGCAGGGCCATGCCGGTGTCCACCATGTCGGAAGAGGTGCAGCCGAGGTGGATGAAGCGGGCCGAGGGGCCAATCTTCTCTTCAAGGTAGGTGAGGAAGGCGATGACGTCGTGGCGAGTGGTCTGTTCTATCTCGAGTATGCGGTCGATGTCGAAGTCCATGTCCACCATGATGTTCTTCAGGTCTTCATCCGGGATGACGCCCTGCTCGTTCCAGGCCTGGCATACGGCCTGTTCCACCTTGAACCAGTTGCGGTAGCGGTTTTCCAGAGTCCAGATAGCGGCCATCTCGGGCCGGGAATAGCGGTCGATCATGGGAGCCTCTATGCCTTGTCGCTGCTGCCGGAAGCGGCGGGAGCGGATTCGGCTTTAGGGGTGGAGGAAGAGCCTTCCTCGGCAGGCTTGGAGCCATGGGAAGGTACGCCGTTGGTCTTGTCGAAAACGTTGCTGGTGCCGTGCCCGTAGGAAGAGGCGAACCAGCCTCCGCCCTTCAGGATGAAGGAGGTGTTGGAAAGCATGCGGGGAGCTTCAGCTCCGCAATGGGGGCAGGGTGCCTTTTCGGCATCGTCGCTGGCGCGGACGAACTCTTCGAAGCTCTTTCCGCAGGCAGGGCAGGAATATTCGTAGATAGGCATGATTCGAGAAAAGAAAAAAGGAACGGCGTGACGACAGGTGCCGACACGCCGGAAATACACTGCAGCAGGGCCGCAGGGAGGCTTACGCCAAATTACTTAGCGGCCTTGGCTTCGCGGATGCGGGCCTTGAGGCGCTGGGCACGACGATGACGGCGGCGGTGAAGTTCCTTGGCGCGTTCGATCTTCTTGTGGGCCATGACATTGCTCCTTAAAGAAAATGTATCCAAAAGCTATAAACTCTCCGGCCGAGGCTGTCCAGCGAAAGAAGGGCCGCCTGCCCGCATTTGCCGGGTCGAGAAGCAGATTTTCTCAAATTCTCCGTATCTTCAGGCAAAATGAGCCGCTTGTCAGCTAAGGTCGGCTCGCGTATGGTGGACCTCCAAAAGAGAAAGGATCCTTACGGGAGCTTATATGAACGAACCGGTTTTCAAGGAAGACAAGTTCGCCGCCATGCTCGGCATAGTGCAGGAGCCTTGCGGCAGGGACGGCTGCGGCATAGTGCGCATGCCGTTGAAGGAATGCCACCAGAACAAGATGGGCAACGCTCACGGCGGCGCCATTTTCACGCTTACCGACATGGCCTTTGCCGCCGCCTGCAAGAATCTCGGCATCCATTGCGTGACGGCGCAGAGCTCCATTTCCTACCTTTCCTCTGGAACAGGGGAATATCTCAGAGCCGAGGCTGAACCCGTGAAGCTCGGCAGGCATCTTGCCGTGTTCGATATCACTGTGACGGACAGCAATAACCGCAAGGTGGCCAAAGCTACCATGACCGGCTATCTCGTCGGGCCGCTGGTTCAGCATCCCGCACCAGAAAAGGCGGAAGGGCATGACTGAAGAATTTAAGGATGAACTTGATGGGCTCGAAGCTCTGGACGATGAACAGGCCTGTGAGAACGTGCCAGCCTGTTCCGTCGATGAGGAGCCTCTCATCTTCGAAGTGCCTGCCGGAAAGAAGCCCCGCCTCGACGCCTTCCTGAGTTCGATGTGCGATGAGTCGCGCAGCCGCCTCAAGAAGCTGGTGGAGCAGGGGCGCTGTACCGTCGACGGGCAGGTATGCATGGATGCCGACCAGAAGGTGCGTCCCGGCCAGAGAGTGGAACTGCGCCTGCCTGCCGCCGGGAATGCCGTCGAGCCAGAAGAAGGCCCGCTGGAGATACTGTACCGCGATGCCGACATCGCCGTGGTCAACAAGCCCGCCGGGCTCACCATGCATCCGTGCCCCAGTTGCCCCAAGGGAACGCTGGTGCATCGCCTGCTCTGGCATTTCCCTGAACTGGCGAAGCAGGAAGGCCCTCGCCCCGGAGTGGTGCATCGCCTCGACAAGGACACCTCCGGCCTCGTCATCGTAGCTCTTTCCGAACGCGCCCGCCTGAAGCTCATCGAAGATTTCGCGGCCCGCAACGTCCATAAGACCTATCTGGCGGTGACGCGCGGCATTCCTTCTGCTGAGGGGACGTGCGATCTGCCTATAGGGCGGCACCCGACTATCAAGACCCGCATGGCCATAGTGCCGGAAGAGAAGGGCGGCCGCACTGCGCTGACGACGTGGGAAACGCTGTATGCCGCTCCCGCCGCCGGCTTTGCCCTGCTTTCGGTGCGCCTGTTCACGGGCCGCACCCATCAGATACGCGTGCACCTTGCCCAGGCCGGTTTCCCCCTGTGGGGCGATACCGTCTACGGCCCGTACGACAAGACCAGCCCCGCCGGCCGCCAGCTCCTGCCTGCCTGGAAGCTGGAATTCACGCATCCCGTCACCGGCGGGGAGATGAAGTTCACCTGCCCGCCCCCTGCGGACTTCCCCCATGCCATGCTGGCGCTGGAGCGCGGCACGAAGCGCGTCATCCTCACGGGCATGCCCGGATGCGGCAAGTCCGCAGTGCTGGAACGCCTTGAGAAGCGCGGCATGCCGGTGTGGAACGCCGACAGGGCCGTGGCCGCGCAGTATCAGCCCCACGCCGCAGGCTGGATGCTCATGCACCAGCGCTGGGGCCATGCCTTCTTCAATGAGGATGGCGCCGTGGACCGTACGAAGCTCACCCGCATGCTGGCAGAGACTCCGGGCATGCGAAAGGAGCTGGAACGCATCATCCATCCGCTGGTTCGCGGCTCCATGGACGACTTTTTCCTCGATGCCGTGAGCCACGGCCTGCCTGCGGCCTGCGCAGAGGTGCCGCTCTGGTTCGAGACCGGCTGGAAGCTGGATGGAGAAGCGAGCGTGACAGTCATCACCTGTCCGGATGAAGTGCGCCATGCCCGCCTGCGCGAGACACGCGGCTGGAACGACGAGAAGATAGCTGCTGTGGAGAGCTGGCAGTGGAAGCAGGACGACAAGGTTCGCGCCGCTGACCTCACCATCGACAACAGCGGCACACTGGATGACCTTGACGCCGAGCTCGACCGCTTCCAGAGCGCGCTCGAAGCGCACAGTGAACGCCTTTCGGAAAAGCTGGCCGCCTCGTGGCGGGAACTGTGGTTTCCTGCCGAGAGCTGATTGCTTTCCGATGCACCATGAACAGGAGGCCGATGCCAGACGGAACGCAGTTCCGG
>JAFQPD010000148.1 GCA_017411945.1 Mailhella sp. | reverse complement strand
GACGACCCCGTGCAGGTGCTCTTCGTGCCCGCCATGCTCGACGGCAAGGACGGCTTCTTCAACATGCCGTACTTCGACGTGCTTTCCAGCGGCGACCTCGGCGTGTTCCCCTCCTGGTACGAACCCTGGGGCTACACTCCCCATGAAGCCGCAGCCTACGGCGTGCCCACCATCACCACCGACCTCTCCGGCTTCGGCCTCTGGGTGCGCCAGCTCGAACAGCAGACCGGCCCCCAGCCCGGCATCGGCGTCATCCCCCGCAAGGGCAAGGACTACAATGACGTGGTAGCCGACCTTGCCGACGTGCTCGTGCATTACGCCTCCTGCTCCGACGAAGAGCTGGACCAGCGCCGCCGCACCGTGCGTGCCGCTTCCGCCCATGCCGACTGGGCAGAATTCTTCCAGCTCTACATGCAGGCCTACCGTGGCGCCAACGCCAAGGCCCATGCCCGCCGCCACGCCTCCGCCCACAAAAACAAACTTTCCAAGGAACTTGCCATGCGCCCCTCTTCCATCCCCTTCCTTCGCACGCTGAACGCTGTGTCGGAACTTCCTGCCGAACTCAGCCGCCTGCGTGACATCGCTTCCAACATCTGGTGGTGCTGGCAGCCCGAAGCCATGGAGATGTTCGAATCCATGGCCCCCGAACTCTGGGAAGCCTGCGGCCATAACCCCATCTACATGGTGGAGAACACTCCTTCCGCCCGCCTGCAGGAACTTGCCGCCAAGAAGAGCTTCGTGAAGGCCGTGAAGGACCTCGCCAAGAAGTTCGACGCCTACATGGCTCAGGAACACCTCTCCGACGTGCTCGAAGACGGCTCCGTGACCGTGGACATGGAACGCCCCGTGGCCTACTTCTCCACCGAATTCGGCATGCATGAGAGCCTGCAGCTCTACTCCGGCGGCCTCGGCGTGCTCTCCGGCGACCACATGAAGTCCTCCAGCGACGAACGCCTGCCCCTCATCGGCGTGGGCCTGTTCTACCTGAACGGCTACTTCCAGCAGACCGTGGACAAGAGCGGCCACCAGAACCCCGTGTACCCTGAGAACCATCCGGCCAGCCTGCCCCTCGAAGCCATGCTCGATGAGAAGGGCGCGCCCCTGATGATCTCCGTGCCGCTCGGCAGCCGCAATCTCTACGCCCGCATCTGGAAGGTGCAGGTGGGCGTGTGCCCCCTCTACCTCATGGACACCAACGTGCCTGAGAACACCGACGACGACCGCCGCGTCACCGCCCGCCTCTACGAGGCCGACCGCGACGTGCGCATGCGCCAGGAGATCCTGCTCGGCATGGGCGGCGTGCGCATGCTCCGCGCCCTCGGCATCACTCCTTCCGTGTGGCACATGAACGAAGGCCATTCCGCCTTCCTCGTGCTCGAACGCCTGCGCCAGCACATGAAGTGCGATGAGCTCACCCTCGAAGAAGCCAAGACCCTCGTTCGCAGCTCCTGCGTGTTCACCACCCACACCCCCGTGGACGCCGGCAACGAACGCTTCTCCGCCGACCTCATGCAGCGCTACTTCCCCGAGTTCGCCAAGAAGCTCGGCCTCGAATGGCAGGACTTCCTCAAGCTCGGCCGTCTGGACGGCGGCGATCCCAACACCTTCGACATGACGGTGCTGGCCCTCACCATGTCTTCCCAGGCCAACGGCGTTTCCATGATGCACGGCATGGTCTCCCGCCGCATGTGGCACAAGGTGTGGAAGGGCTTCGCCGAAGCTGAACTGCCCATCGGCCATGTGACCAACGGCGTGCACACCGCCTCCTACGTCGGCCCTGCCTTCCGTCCCCTGCTCGACCGCTATGTGGGCGAGAACTGGCTCGACCTGCACACCGAAGACCCCGCATGGGAAAAGGTGCAGGACATCCCGGACAGCGAATTCTGGGCCGCCCGCCGCGCCCAGAAGCAGACCCTCATCGACGCCCTGCGCGAACGCCTGCCCCTCTGCTCCGCCTACTCCGACATCACCGGCGACGAGCGCGAGCAGTGGCTCTCCGCTCTGAACCAGGACGCTCTCATCATCGGCTTCGCCCGCCGCTTCGCTCCCTACAAGCGCGCCACCATGCTCTTCGCCGATCCTGACCGCCTGGCCCGCCTGCTCAACGATCCCAAGCGTCCCACCGTGCTCATCATGGCCGGCAAGGCCCACCCTGCCGACACCAAGGGCATCGAGCTCATCGAAGACGTGGTGCGCTGGTCCCGCGATCCCCGCTTCTACGGCAAGATCTTCTTCGTTGAGAACTACAACCTCGAAGTGTCCCGCTGGCTCTCCCGCGGCTGCGACGTGTGGCTGAACAATCCCCGCCGCCCGCACGAAGCCTCCGGCACTTCCGGCGAAAAGGTGCCGGTGAACGGCGGCATCAACCTCAGCATCTCCGACGGCTGGTGGGTCGAGGGCGACAACGGCGAAAACGGCTGGACCATCGGCCCGAAGGCCACCTACGCCACCCTCTCCGCCGTGCAGAACGACTACGAGGACGCCGAATCCCTGTACCAGCTCCTTGAGAACAAGGTCGTGCCCCTGTTCTTCAAGCGCGGCAAGGACGCCCTGCCCCACGGCTGGATCCTCGTGGCCAAGAACTCCCTGCAGTCCCTCTCCGCCCAGTACGGCTGCCGCCGCATGGTGCGCGACTACATGAACCAGATCTATGTGCCCGCCGCCCGCCGCGGCTTCGCCATGGCCGCCGATCACCAGGCCAAGGCCCGCAAGCTCACCGAATGGATGAAGACCATCCCCGGCCGCTTCAATACCTGCGCCATCAAGCATATCGAAGTGTCCGGCCTGGAAGGCAACACCGTGTACTGCGGCAAGCCCTTCACCGTGAAGCTGCAGCTCACCCTTGGCGACATGAAGGCTGAAGAACTGCGCGTGCAGATGCTCCTCGGCGTGACCGACGGCGCCAACTTCACCGAACAGCCCGAGATCATCGACCTCGCCTTCGTTTCCGAAGCCGACGGCGTGCTCACCTACGAAGCCTCCTGCACCGCCAAGGCCAACGGCCTCCACGCCTACGGCCTGCGCGTAGTGCCCGTGGCCGACCCCATGGACCACGTCGTCCGCGCCGGCCTCGTGCACTGGGCGTAAGTTGGAAGAAGAGAGTTTGCGGGGAGGGAGACCTTTTGAAAAAGGTCCTCCCTCCCCGTACCCCTCCCTTCCAAAACTTTTTATTTACAGCTCCCGCGTCGTTCCCTCCGGCGCGGGGGTCTCTTTTACCCAGGGGGATCCGCGCCATGCGTTGACGCATCGGCTCTGCGGATGCTATCTGAGGGGAAACATTTTGCTTTTGCGTGAGATGTGCGCAGAAGCTGTGAGGTAGCTCATGCAGCAGAAAGAACTTGTGGAATACATCGCCAAATCTCTCGTGGACAGCCCCGAACAGGTGGAAGTGCGCGAAACCGAAGGCGAACAGGGCGCGGTGCTCGAACTCTCCGTCTCCCATGAAGATCTGGGCAAGATCATCGGCAAGCAGGGCCGCACCGCCCGTGCCATCCGCACCCTCCTTGGCGCCGTTTCCGCCAAGACCAAGAAGCGCGTAGTGCTGGAAATCATAGAATAATGGCCGCCTCATCCCTCGTCGTTCTCGGGAAACTCATGAAGCCGCACGGCATCAAGGGCGCGATTCGCGTGGAGTACTACGCGGAGTCTCCCGAGCTGCTGGAAAAGCCCCTCATGCTCCGCGCCGGCCGCTTCGCCCCCCGCCCTGTGCGCATCCGCGAATGGTCCCTCTGGAAAGACCAGCTCATCCTCTCCATCGAAGGCGTGAACGACCGCACGCAGGCCGAACAGATGCGCGGTCAGGAGCTGCTCATCGACGCCTCGCACCTGCCCGCAGCCGAGGATGACGAACCCTACGTCCGCGACCTTCTCGGCCTCACCGTGAAGCTGGAGGATGGAGAAGTCGTCGGCGAACTCGAAGACATCGACTTCCCCGCCGGTCAGGAGATGTGGGTCATCCGCGCCCCTGAATCCGAAGGCGGCTACGAGATCCTGCTCCCCGCCGTGCCTGAATTCGTGCTCGACATCGACCTCGACGCCGAGGTGGTGACTATCGCTCCGCCCGAAGGCCTTCTCGACCTCTATCGCGGCGGCTCTGCCGAGGCCCCCGACGACGGCGCAGACGATGCCGCCGACGCCGAACTCGAAGCGCAGGAAAAGGCGCAGGCCAAGCCCCGCCCCGACGCCCCCGCCAAGTCCGGCAGGAAGCCCCGCAAGCCCAAGGCACAGTGATGCATTACAACCTCGTCACGCTCTTCCCCGAGTGGTTCGACTCGCCCCTTTCCAGCAGTCTCATGGAAAAGGCGCGCGAGGCCGGCATCGTGAGCTTCTCCTTTGCCAACCCGCGCGACAAGTCCACCGACCGCCACCACCATGTGGACGACCGCCCCTACGGCGGCGGCCCCGGCATGGTGCTCATGCTCGAACCTATGGTACGCACCCTGCGTG
>JAFQPD010000003.1 GCA_017411945.1 Mailhella sp. | reverse complement strand
TGGAACGCCATCGGAATTTCCAGAAGCACGTTTTTCGGAATGGCTGGAAGAGCTTGCCCTGCGAGCCGGAAGCACACAGCATATCGTGCTTGCCGCCCATAATCCGCCATACAATACCGCCTGTGACCGCACGAGCAACGGCATACACGTCGGCTCCTCTGCCGTCCGCGATTTCATCGAGGAACATCAGCCCGCCATCTGCCTTTGCGGACATATCCACGAATCCGTGGGAATAGAGCGTCTTGGCCGTACCATTGTCGCCAATCCCGGCCCCTTCTCCGCCGGATGCTACGCTCTCCTCACTGCCGCCCCAAGCGGCCTCAACGTCTCGCTGAAAAGGCTGGAACGCTGATCCCCGCAGCACTTTTGAGGATCACATGAGCCAGAATCCCGTTCTTCCCGAAGAGAACATCGAAAATGTCAAAGCTCCTGCCCGCCGCGGCAGGAAACCTAAAAAAGCAGAAGCCGCCGCCAGCGAAAATGCCGAAGCCTCTCAGGCCGAAGGTACGGATGCCTCCGCCGACGCCAGCGAAAAGAAGCCTGTCCGGCGCGGCAGGAAGCCCAAGGCCGAAGCCGCTCCTGCGGCTGAAGAAAGCCCCGCCCTTCCCGAAGAAAGCAAGCCCCGCAGGGGCCGCCCGCGCAAAAACAAGGAAGAAGCCGCCGAGCCCGCAGAGCAGCCCGCGCAGGCAACGCCCCGCAGAGGCAGGAAGCCCAAGGCCGCTCCGCCTGCGGAAACTCCTGAAGAAGCCATGCCTGCCAGCGCAGAGCCGAATGCTGAAGAACTCAAGCAGGCTCGCAAGGCCCTTCGGCGCAAGCCCAAGGCCGCTGCCGAAGAAGCTGCAGCCCCCGCTGAAGCCAGCCCTGCCGAGCCTGAACCAGCTGAGGAAAAGCCGCGCCGAACCCGCAAGGCCCAGGCAGGCAAAGGCAGAACCAAGCCCGCCGAAGCTTCCGAACTGGGGGCTCCCGACTACGACAGCTCCCGCGACGACGAGCAGAAAGCCCTGCCCGCTTCTTCTTCCATGCCCGAAGAAACGCCTGCCGCTTCTCCTGAAGCGGAAAAGGGCGCACAGGACTCCTCCCCTGGCTCCCGCCGCGACCGCAAGGAACGCCAGAACAGCCGCACCCGCAGAGACAGCAGGGAAGACAGCATCGGCAATCAGGCTGAAGAAAAGCCCCGCAAAGCCCCTGTGGACGACGACTTCGGCAACCGCGCCGAAGCTCAGCCCGCCCCCCTTGCGGACGCTCAGCCCGAATGGTTCGATGACGGCATCGTGACCAATATCCTGCCCTATCCCGGCGAATTTGGCGACGACCTGCGCTCGCACCGCCGCATCAAGAAGGGACGCCGCGACCGCGACGCCCAGCCTGCCTTCAACGGTTCCCCCTATCTTCCTGCACCGTACCAGCAGGAATTCTACGGCCAGCCTCAGCCCTTTGCCAGCGAGCCCCCCTTCGGCAACCGCAAGGACCGCCGCAACAGGAAGAACCGCCGCAAGCAGGATCAGATCCCCCAGCTTCCTGCAGACTTCGACTTCAATGCCGCCATGCTCAACGACAGCGTGCTCGGCACTGTGTTCGCCCCCAAGGAAGACGAATTCCTCCACGAGGACGACGGCCCCCAGCCTGTGCTTTCCGACCAGCCCGCCGCCATGCCCTTCTCTTCCGGCGACATGGATGAAGAAGACCTTGAGGCCCTCGATGCAGCCGTGAACGGCAACCGCATCAATGCTCCTTCCCGCCCCCAGCAGAAAGAAGAGCGCAAGAATAAGAAGGCCAAGAAGAACAAGGAAGAAAAGCCGCTCCGCGAAGAAAAGAAAGCCAAGGAAAAAACCGAGGCTTCTCCCGCCGACGCCGCCCCCAAGGCAAAGCGCGTGCTCTACCTTAGCGTAGTGCCGGACGAACAGGTGGAAGTGGTCATCACCGAGGACGGCCTCGTCACGGAATATTTCGTGGAAATGGCCCATCAGGTGAAGATCCGAGGCAACATCTATAAGGGCGTCATCAATAATATCGACACCAACCTGCAGGCCGCCTTCGTGAACTTCGGCAACGGCAAGAACGGCTTCCTGCAGATAGACGAAGTGCATCCCGAATACTATCTCGTGCCGCATGATCCCTCCAGCGGCCCCAAGTATCCTCCCATCCAGAAGGTGCTCAAGGTAGGCCAGGAAGTGCTGGTGCAGGTGGTAAAAGAGCCTGCCGGCACCAAGGGGGCATTCCTCACCACCTGGATATCCATCGCAGGCCGTTTCCTCGTGCTCACGCCAGGTCAGGAACAGATCGGCGTTTCCCGCAAAGTGGAGGATCCTGAAGAACGAGCTCGCCTCAAGGAACTGCTGAACGACATACAGCCCGGCGAAAATATGGGCGTCATCATCCGCACTGCCAGCGAAGGCGTGAACAAGGCCAGCATCCAGCAGGATCTCCAATTCCTCAAGACCCTGTGGAAAGATATCCAGAAGAAAGCCCCTGTAGAAAAGTCGCCCTCTCTCATCTATCAGGAGGCCGACCTCGCCGCCCGTTCCGTGCGCGACTACCTCTCTGACGATATCGAGGAGATCTGGACAGACGACGAGGCCACCAAGGCCCGCGTAGAAGAGATCGCCAGCGTCATCTTCCCGGAAAGGGCCGGCAGCCTGGTAAAGCTCCACAAAGAACAGCGGCAGACGCTTTGGGAACGCTTCGGCCTTCTCAAGCAGCTTGAGACCGTGACCAGCCGCGAAGTGGTGCTTCCCTCCGGCGGCCGCCTCGTCTTCGACCAGACCGAAGCCCTCATGGCCATCGACATCAACTCCGGCAAAACGCAGGGCAAGACCAACTTCGAAGCCATGGTCTTCCGCACGAACATGGAAGCCGCCGAGGCCATTGCCCGCCACCTGCGCCTGCGCGACATCGGCGGCCAGGTCGTCATCGACTTCATCGAAATGCGCGACAAGAACCATTGCCGCGAGGTTGAACGCACCATGCGCAATGCCATGCGCAAGGACCGCGCCCGCCACGACGTAGGCCACATGAGCTCCTTCGGCCTGCTGGAACTGGTGCGCCAGCGCACCGGCACTTCGGCCATCTCCATCACTACCGAGCCCTGCCCCCACTGCCACGGCACCGGCGTGCGCCGCAACATGGAATGGCAGGCCCTTCAGGCCATGCGCGATCTGCAGGCAAAGCTCTGCAAAAGTCTCGACAGCGGCAAGGGCAAAAAGAATGAACAGAAGGCGGACAAAGCCGAAAACGCCACGTTCATCTATGAGAGCGATGCCGAACTCGCCCTGTACATCCTGAACCGCAAGCGCGACCGTATTGCCGCGCTGGAAGAGAAATTCGGGGTGCACATCGAAGTACGCCTCAAACAGTAAAAACAACGCCCCGCCCGGCCAGCGTCCGAAGCTGACGGAGCGGGGCTTTTCTTGGAGAAAAAATGTTCAGGACCATCCTTGTCCTTCTCTTTCTCGCGGCCTGCGGCGTGTATTTCCATCACAATGGGCCTTCCCCTTCCAATCCGACGCCTTCCGCTCCCAGAACGGAAGCGAAGCCCTCTGTTACCGATGCCACACTTCTGAAGCTGAAAGACTTCCTGCCCGCTGAACTCTTTGAAAAAGAAGTAAGGCCCGCCCTGGAACAGAATAAAAGCAACGGGCTCACCGGTGCCCAGCTGGGCCAGCTCGTTTCCAGCCTGCATGCCATGGGCAAAGAACTCGAAGGAAAAGCCGCGGATGCCGCTGCCAAAGCAGCGCGCACGCTAGAAGAAGCTATGCCCAAGGAAAAAGGAATGATGGAACAGCATGCGAATGGTGCAGGGGAGATAGCCCGAACCGCTGGCGAAAGCTTGAAGCAAAGCCTTCCCGCCATCAAGGAAATCTCCGGAGATATCCTGAACAGCATGATCGCCGTACTTTCTCAGCTCCTCTCCACAGCGGCAGAACTTCTGAAAAAATAATTATTCCTGCTTCGGGAAAACATCCATATGGCAAAGGGGCTGGACCTTTTTCAGGTCCAGCCCCTGTTTTACAGCCGAAAATCCAGCAGAAATTTATTTCGCAGCTTCACGAGCCATCGCACGCTTTTCCCAAAGCTTCATGTCTTTCATCTTCTGGCGGCGAGCACGCTGCAGTTCCTTGCAGGTGAGGGGCGTTCCCTTCTTGAGGCCCCACTTGGCCCGGTAAGAAACAGCATCAAGGCCATGAAGGATAAGGTGCTTCTTGGTGATGACCTTGAAAGTCTTGCCACATTCAAGGCAAACGATGCTCTTTTCCTTGATGGAACGTTTAGCGTCCGTAACAGGAGCCTCCGCAGTGCAGGAACAGCACTCCTCAGACTCTTCAAAGGTATCAAGCTTCTTCAGCTTGGCCGCAAGGGAAGCGATCATATCGGCCATTTCTTCTTCCGACATGACGCGAACAGAAGCCTGAGCCTTGACCAGCTCGATGGCATGCTTGAGATAATCTTCCATGGGAGGCCTCCTATTTGTAAGTTATGTAAAAGATGTAAACGCTAATAAATTCCATGTCAAATGGAGTACTCTAAAAAATCCATTAAAAAAAGCTCTCCCAATGTATTTTTTATCTCTTCCAGTTTCTTTTTCTGGCTCCTTGCGGCGCGGCGTCAAACAATTTTCGGCAAGGAAAAAGAGCTGTAATAGCGTTATATAATTTGAAGCCTATCAACAAGCGGCATCCCTGATACCGGCCTCTGTAAAACTTCCTGGCAGGATTTTATTCAAATAATGCAGTAGCATTAGAGCATATTCCTCATTGAATCTACATTGCTTTGATTGCTCATGCCGCTTCTCCATCCGGCAGGGAAATCGCATCTGAATCCTGCCTGCAGGCAATCATATCTCTCCCCTATAGCGCCGCTCCCCATGGACTTCCCCTATTCCTAAATGCATTCCCCCTCCACCAACACCAAAAGCCCCGGCTCCTGTCAGCAGAAGGCTGGCTTGGGAGCGCGGGGCTTTTAAACGACGAAAGGCCGTCATACGACGGCCTTTCTAAAGAAAACCTTGGCATCGGCCTACTTTCCCACACAAAAGTATGCAGTATCATGGGCGATGAAGAGCTTGACTGCCGAGTTCGGAATGGGATC
>JAFQPD010000147.1 GCA_017411945.1 Mailhella sp. | reverse complement strand
CGGCTGCTTCGTCCACCGCGAACTCAAGTTCAAGGCGTTCATGGCCGCTCTGAAGAACACCTCCTGGCTGGCCGGTCGAGTGCTCATCATCGTGTTCACCGCCTACAGCTTCGGCCGTATCCTCACCGAATACCGCATCCCCAACGAACTGGCTGAATGGGTGCTCTCCTTCACCCAGAACGTGAACATCGTGTGGCTGCTGGTCGTTCTCCTGCTGGTCTTCCTTGGCATGTTCATGGAAACTCTGGCTATCATCATGCTGGTCACCCCCGTGCTCCTGCCCGTCATGATGGCCTATGGCGTCGACCCCATTCACTTCGGTGTCATCCTCGTCTGCTGCTGCGGCGTCGGCTTCTCCACACCGCCCATGGGCGAAAACATGTTCATCGCTTCGGGTATTGCAGACCAGTCGCTGGAAGCCATTTCCGCCAAGGCTCTGCCCTTCGTGGCCGTGAACCTCTCCGCCATCGCCCTCATGGTGGCCTTCCCCCAGATCGTTCTCTGGCTGCCCAACCTGCTCTCTGCGGTAGAATAGCAACAGCCTGAACTGATTCACTAAAGCAAGGCCCGGTCCTGATTTCAGGATCGGGCCTTTCATTGTGCGCATTTGCCATAACCTATGTAAATCGGCAAAGTTTACTTTTTTCTCATATTACCCTAATCTACAATCAGAATACTCGGTAATGCCAGCCGCGTTTCCGCCGCATGCGAACCCCTAGCAGGAGCACCACATACTTTTATGAAGGAACTGCGCAAAAACTACTGGAACCCGCGAGACTGGGACGACAACTTCATCAATGAAGATACGTTTCTGTACCCTTTCAACACATCTCTGGACGAAGGGGAATGGACATCTTGGCATGAGCACCCAAGCTGGGCAGAGTTCATAGTCCTGCTCTCCGGAAGTGCCGTCATCGAAACGGCAAAGCTGAATTTTCTCGCCAACGAGTCGCAGTGCATCTGGATACCGCCTCGCACCAACCATACCTTTTACACGCTTGAGGCGACCGCGAACAGGACTATTTTCATCCATGAATCGCTGTTCAAGGATAATGAACGCTTCCACACCTGCCAGATACTCACCAGTTCCGCTCTTCTGAAAGAACTCGTTAAAGTCGTGGATGACTGGCATCTCGACCTCACCAATGAAAAAGACCGGCGCATAGGCCATGTGATATGGGATGTCATCCAAAGGGCCAAGCCTGCCATGAACGGCATAACCATGCCGCGCAACAGCAAGCTGCAGAAGCTGACCAACGCTTTTCTGGAAAATATCGAAGAGCCCATCTCCATTGAGGAATGGAGCAAGGAATTCGGCATGTCTTCCAAAACGCTCTCGCGCGTTTTCTACCGCGAAACAGGCATGACTATCGGCCAGTGGGAGCAGCGTGCCAAAATGGACCATGCCTACCGCCTGCTTAGTGCTGGAGAAAGCGTAACGGACACAGCCCTAGCCTGCGGCTATCATTCCGTTTCGTCCTTTATCACCACGTTCAAGAAACAGTTCGGCACAACGCCCGGCTCTCTCATAGAATCCTCAAAGAAACAGACTGACGAAGCATAAAGGAAAAGCGCTGAACATCGTCCGATGCACAGCGCTTTTCCATTTAAGAGGCATTATTCGCTAAAAACAACGAGGCCGCCGCATAGGGTCATCCTCACGCGGATATCGCCCACTGCTTCCGGTGCCGCAGTCTCGATCTCCTCGTCGAGGCAGACGAAGTCCGCGAAGCTTCCAAGGCGTATGACACCGCATTCGCTCTCCCTCTGGCAGAACAGTGCACCGTTGCTCGTGTAAGCCTTCAAGCCTTCGCGCGAGGAAATGCTCTGCTCCTTCCCCAGAACGACGCCTCCCGAAGTTCTTCGGTTCACGGCATGGTGTATATTTCTCAGTACCGCGGGGCGGGCAATCGGCGTATCGACATGAAGGCCGAAGGGAAGCCCAAGGCGCACGCAATCGCCCGCAGGCGACAGGCGCGAGGCACGTTCCGAGCCAAGGAATACCTTGAGATGCCTGTCGCCCCAAAGATCGATATGGATGGGGAAGAGCGTAGGCAGCACTCCGCAGGCCTTCATCCTCTCCAGCTGGCCAAAGGACGCCATCTGGGCGTGCACGATAGTATGATGAAGTTCCGGCCGGGGACGTTCAGAAAAAGCCTTCTCAAAGGCGCAGAGAGCCGCTTCTATGGCCGCATCGCCGTTGCAATGCACAGCCACCTGTACCCCCATAGCGTTGCAGGATGAAATTTTCTCCTGCATGAGTTCGGGGTTGTCCACAAAAGTCCCCCGGCATCCCGGCAGATTGAAATAATCATCGAAGAGAGCGGCGGTGAAGGCCTGTATGGAGCCGTCGGCAAAGAGCTTCAGCCCGCCGAGGCGCAGGTAGTCATCCGTGGCCCCGTCATACCAGTCTTGCCATCTGCCGATGACAGCTGATGTGGCCTGAAGCCAGCCGCGCGCTGTCATTTTCCCTTCGCGGGCCAATTCTGCATAGGCTTTCACAACGGTCTCTGCATCGCCGAGGATGCCTATGCCGCTGTCCACGAAAGCCGTTATTCCCTGCCGGTTATACTCGGCCATGGCTTTGACGATATTGGCCTTCGTCTGCTCAAGCGAAGGAGTAGGGATGCCTGCAAAGGCTCTGAACGCGGCCGTTTCGGTGAGGAGCCCGGTAGGCATGCCCTGCCCGTCCAGTTCGATCTCGCCGCCATCTATCTTCGTGCCGGCATCGAAGCCCAGTATCTTCATGGCCAGACTGTTTGCATAGGCGAAATGCAGGGAAACATGGCGCACCAGCACAGGCTTGTCCCTGCTTACTTCATCCAGCTCTGCGCGCGTGAGATGGCGGCACTCCGGCAGGCCCGTGTCATCATAGCCATAGCCGAGTACCCAGCCGCATGCCTTTTCCTCAGCCCGCTTCTTCAGCAGAGCCAGGATATTCTCGATGCTTCCGCAGGAAAGCCCGCAGAAAACATCGTTTATCATGCTGCTGTAGCCGGAAAGATGGCTATGGCTGTCGATGAAGCCGGGGTAGACATGATACTGCGACGCATCTATCACTTCATACTGGCCTGCAGAGGCAAAATCCAAGACCTCTTCCCGCGTTCCCATGCAGACGACACGGCCGTTCGATGCGCATGCGGCACCGACGACAGGCTGGCTTTCATCCATGGTGTGGATATGACCGAGAAGGACAGTGAATGAAGGGGCGGACATGGGACTCATGAAAAATGGCCTTGCCTACTGGACAAGTAGAGAAAACGTCTTCGTGTGTACCCTCTTCTTCAGATGAAATCAACATTTGCAGACTTGAGACTATGGCTCATCCTCTCCCAAGCCGGGCTTCTGGCTCTACTCCCAAGGGCGTATCCGATACGAGACACCTATTTCCCTGCATATTTCGGCGCAGCGAGCTTCCTCTTCCCTGCTCAGAACAGTCTCTACCGTTGTGAGGACGACTTCAGGAACATGCTTCCTCACATTCTTCGCAAAATCCAGCATGGCCTGGAACGATCTTTCTCCGAAGCGGCAGCGCACAACTTCCTGATACTTCACCGGGTCCGGCGAATTCAGGCTGATGGAAACGACGTCCACGGCCCCGGCAAAGTCCGGCGATGTGTCCCTTCCCCATATCAGGTCGGCCATGCCGTTGGTATTCACGCGAACCCTGCATCCGAAATGCTCCTTCGCATAGCGGGCTACGGCAAGAAGCACATCCAGCCTTTCCGTAGGTTCGCCATAGCCGCAAAAGACGAGCTCTTTAAAGTCTTGCAAGTTATACGAATCAAACTCTGCTATCACTTCTTCATAGGAGGGCTCGCGTTCCAGCCAGAGGGAACGCCCATCGATAGCCGAAACCGTATCCATGCTCAAGCGGACACAGAACGTGCAGGCACAGGGGCATCTGTTGGTAAGGTTCACATAAAGGTTGTCGTGTACCTTATACAGTATCGTCATGGCCTTGTTCATAAATACTCCCCTGTCTGTATGAGAAAACGCCGAACTTCTGAGGCTCTTTTTATCTATAGGAATTTCCCTTGGAAAATGCAAGTACGCCGCCCGGCGGCCTTTCCATCCCGGCTTTCGCATCGCAGCCTCCGAAGAACAGCTTCTCTCCCGCGCTGGATGCCCTCGCCTGGAGCCCTCGCCACGGGGCATGCTTGCAGTCGTCGAAATTTCATGCAATCCTAATGCACATACAGCATCTGTGAAACTGCATGCCGCAGAGGAAGGGAACATGTCGAAAAAAACGCAATACTCCATCGGCGAACTGAGCCAGATATGCAACGTTTCCAAAAAGGCTCTGCGTTTCTACGACGAGAAGGGGCTCATCTCTTCCCTGCGGCATGACTGCAACAATTACCGCGTCTATACCCACGATGAGATGCTCAACGTTCTGGTGCTCAAATATTACAAGCAGATGGGCTTCAAGCTCGACGAGATGAAGGACTTCCTCACCGGAAACAGCTCCAATATCCCGAACTTCATGGGGGAAGCGTTCGACCGGAAACTTGCAGAGATACAGAAGGAGCAGGTGGCCCTGCGGCGCAGCGAGGAAAGCCTTCGCGACTGGCGCGGCCTGCTCCGTGAGGCCGAGCTCGTCATCGCCAAGGGGGTCACTGAAGTTTCCGTGCGCTATGTGCCGCAGGAAGAGTTCCTCTTCCAGGAACAGCCCTTCGAGGGCGACATCAAGTCGGCCATCATCAACGCCCGCTTCATGGACTATGTGGAAAAAACGGGTAACGCCATCACCGGCCCCGTGCATATCCATTTTTCCAGCATGAAGAGCCGGATGAACGGAGAACCGCAGCCTGTGCAGATACTCCAGAAGACGCTCCCGCCCCATTCCGAAGCCGGCCGAACCTCCTTCGGCGGATGCATGATGGCCTCCTGCTACCATATCGGCGACATCGAGCGCATCCATGAGACCTACGAACGCTTCATCTCGTGGATAAGCCGTCATGGCTATACTGCCGACGAGGACTGCTTTGAACGCTATGTTACCGACTACTGGACGACCAGCAACTGCACCGGCCATGTGACGGAGCTTCTCGTCAAGGTCGACCGCCCGAAAGCGTTCCGATGATCGCAGAACGCCAGCCATAGAAAAAGCGTCTCCGAAGGAAGCCCTTCGGAGACGCTTTTTCCTGTTTCCGGCCGCCTTACTCAGGGCGATGGGGAAGGATGAGCTCCACTTCGCTGTGAGGACGGGGGATGACATGCACGCTGACAAGTTCGCCCACGCGATCGGCAGCAGCAGAACCCGCGTCCACAGCGGCCTTCACAGCGCCCACGTCGCCGCGGACCATAACAGTCACCAGGCCGCCGCCCACCTGAACGCGGCCGATGAGAGTGACATTGGCGGCCTTGACCATGGCATCGGCAGCTTCAACAGCGCCGACAAGGCCCTTGGTTTCGATCATGCCGAGAGCATCGTATTTCATGAGTTTTCTCCTTTCATGTGCGGAACTTTGCCGCACTCTTATGTTGAAGGCCCTTCTGGCCTCCGGAAAATCCTGTTCAGTGCCTGATGACAGTGACCGGGAAATCGAACTTCCTGATGATGCCCTCCACGCGGGCAAGGTCGGCCTCGGAAAGAGCCGGATCGCCCTGCAGAGGATATTCCATGCCCAGCTGAGCATACTTATTCACGCCCAGCTTATGATAGGGAAGAAGGTCTATCCCCTTGAAATTACGATTATCCTTATAAGGGGTGAGGAAACGCACCATGGCCTCGACATCGGCCTCGCTGTCGTTCACTCCCTTGAGCAGAGGTACGCGCACCTTGACACTGGCGCGATTCTCCAGAAGCCACTGCAGGTTCTCAAGGATCTGCTCGTTGCGCACGCCGGTGAGCTTATAGTGAGTGGCAGAATCCACATGCTTGAGGTCGAAGAGGAAGAGGTCTGTCACCTCCGCGACCTTGCGTATTACTTCAGGACGGGCAAAGCCACAGGTCTCGATAGCCGTATTGATCCCCCTCTGGCGGCAGGCCGCAAGAAGATTGACTGCCGCTTCCGGCTGCATGAGCACTTCGCCTCCGCCAAGCGTCACACCGCCGCCGGAGCTCTGATAGAACATGCTGTCTTCCTCGATGACCTCGAGTATCTCCGATATGGTGCGTAGCTCGCCCGTCAGGCTGAGAGCCTTGCGCGTGCAGGCTTCCACACAGCGGCCGCAGCCCACACATTCCACATCGCGCCTGATGGAATGCTTCTTCTCCACGAAATCCATGACGTGCACGCCGGCGGGGCATACTGCGGCACAGGCCCCGCAGTGGGTGCAAAGGTCTTTCTTGAAGAGTATCTGGCAGTTCTTCTTCTGCCCTTCGGGGTTGGAGCACCAGAGACAGCGCAGAGGGCACCCTTTGAAGAAGACCAGCGTCCGGATTCCCGGCCCATCATACAGATTATACTTCTGTATGTTGAAGATAAGCGCTTTTCTTTCCATCACGAATGCCTCCGCTGTCCTGTTCCTTTCGTTCTGTCCACACTAGATGGAACGGAGCACGGTTCTGCTGATGATCTCGTCCTGCACATCCTTGCACAGTTCCACGAAGAAGGCGCTGTAGCCGGCCACGCGCACCACAAGGTCGCGATAATTCTCGGGGTTCTTCTGAGCCTGCAGGAGGGTGTTATTGTCGAGGTAGTTGAACTGCATCTCTCCGTTGCCGAGGATGCTGGCGGTGCGGATGAGCGTGACTATGCCGTTCTCGCCTTCGGGAGTATCGAGCAGGCCGCTCATCAGCTTGAAGTTATGCACCATGCCGATGTTCATGTTGTCGTTGGCCATCTTGGAAACAGACTTGATGATGGCAGTGGGGCCCTTGAAGTCGGCGCCCTGCGTGGGGCTGATGCCGTCGGAAAGGGGCAGCCATGCCTTGCGGCCGTTGGCGGAAGCGCCGGTGAGCTGGCCGAAGGGAGTGTTGTTGGAGATGGACAGCGTGCCGTGGCTGAGCACAGAATACAGGGTGCGGTACTTGCGGTGCTCGCGCTCGGTGAAAGCGATGAGGTCGGCGGCGATGAGGTCGGCATAGTCGTCGTCATTGCCGTACTTGGGGGCATCGAGGCAGTCGCGGCGGATCTGGTCATAGCCCACGAAATCGGCCTTCAGGGCTTCGTTGAGCTGGGCGAGAGTATACTTCCTGTCGTCGTAGACCAGCTTCTTGATGGCAGCCATGGAGTCGGCATAGGTAGCCAGACCGCTCCAGACAACACCGGGGCCGAAGTTGTACATGGCGCCGCCGGAGGAAACGTCGCAGCCCTTTTCCATGCAGCCTTCATACATGATGGACATGAGAGGCTTGGGAGCGAGTTCGCGGTGCACGCGCTGGGAGATGACAGTGGCCACGGAGGTCCACTTGGTGACGTAGCGGATCTGATCCTTGACGGCTTCTTCGAACTTTTCCCAGGTATCGAACTGGGAAAGGTCGCCAGCATCGGGGGTGACGGGCTTGCCGTACCACAGCGGCACGCCGTGGTTCAGGGCAAGTTCGATGCAGATGGGCCACTGGGTGTAGGAAGTGGAGGTCCACTGATACAGGCGGCCGGCCTTCTGCGGTTCCACACAGCCCATAAGGCAGTAGTCGCGGGCATCTTCGATGGAAACGCCCTTGGCGAGCATCATCTTGATGTGGGAATCGTCGAAATGCACGGCAGGGAAGCCCATGCCGGAGCGGATGACGTCCACTATCTTGCGCAGGTACTTCTCCGGGGACTTGTTGTGCACACGGGTGGCCAGAGAAGGCTGGTAGATGCGCACATGGCGCACGGCATCCATGAGAAGGTAGGTGAGGTCGTTGGTAGCGTCGCGGCCTTCACGGGTCACGCCGCCCACGCACATGTTCACGAAGGGCTGGTAGCCTGCAAAGAACTTGGAACCGCCTTCGCTGGTGAGCCACATCATTTCAGACATCTTGATGAGCATGCAGCCGGCAAGGTCGAACGCTTCGTATTCGCTCATGCGGCCAGATTCGACGTCCGCCTTGTAGAAGGGGTACATGTACTGGTCAACACGGCCGATGGACATGCCGGTCTGGTTCTCTTCCACAGGCAGGAGGGATTCAACAGTCCACACGGACTGGATGGCTTCCCAGAAGCTGGTGGGTGCGTAGGCGGGCACGCGGGCGTTGACTTCGGAAATCTTGCGCAGTTCGGCGCGGCGCTTCGGGTCGCCCTCGCGGTCGGCCAGCTCAGCGGCATAGGCGGAAAGGCGGCGGGCGTAGGTCATCACGCCTTCGGTGGTGTCGATGATGGACTTGTAGAAATAGATCTTGTCCAGGTCTTCGGGGTTCTCGTAGTCCAGCGTTTCCAGCTTGGCAAGGGCCTCTTTCTGGATATCCATCATGCCCTTCTTCATGAGGATGACGTCGTAGCCGGGGTTGGAGTCGCCGCCGCCGTTCAGGGCATGGTAGGAGCAGTCGGAAACGAAGGATTCGCCGGAAAGCTCCCACACGCCGGCTTCGCGGTACTGGGCTTCACAGAACTCGTCCACAGACTTGCCCTGCCAGTAGGGGAAGATCTCTTCCCGCAGTATCTTCTTGTCTTCTTCGGAGATGAAGAAGGGGTCCTGCGGACGATGGGCAATGGTGTCCAGCTCATCGCGGAGCCAGCGCCAGGAGATATCAGGCGAGAAAGCGCCGGTGCGGGGCGAGCCGCAGGGGGAACCGACGATGAGCTCGTTATCCTGGATGACCAGAGGAGCGGTCTCGCAACAGCGGCGGAAGGCCTTGGCGCGCAGGAGGATCTTGGGCATGCCGGGATTGGCCTTGTCCATCTCGGTGATGACCTGAGCACGATGGATGGAAATGCGGGGCACCTGTTTGAGGAAGTTTCTCTTCAGGAGCTTGTGACGTTCGGTAGGACCATCGGGAATGCCGGCAGAAGATGCGGCGGCACCCTGGAGCAGCTCGGCGGAAACTCCTTCGAAAATCTTGCGCAGGGTCTCTCTATCGGATTCGGAAAGGCCGCGGGTTATCTCGGCGATCTTGCTGGATAAGTCGTGAAGAGCCACTTTATTCCTCCGTTGATGCATATCTAAAACAATAAAATAAAAAAATCAGTCCGTTCCGGAAGCAAGGCACTGGCGGATGACCTGGTCGAGCATCTGCCGGAGGGCTTCCATGTCAGGCCCTGCCGCGCATGCGCCCGGCCTCATGCCTTCGGGCAGTCCGGCCCTGCGGGCAGGATAGCCCACTCGGCGGACATAGACGAGGTTCATGGGCGAAACGTTATCCGTGGTGATGCCCTTCCCGGCAAGTCCGCTGCCCAGAGTCATGGAGGGGAAGAGTTCGGTAGTCGCCCCTATGCCGCCGAGAGCGGCAGGGGTATTCACCAGAACGCGGGCCACGGGCTTCTTGAGGATGAACTGCCGGATGACTTCGGGGTCGCGGGAATGGATGGTGAGCGTATGGCCCTCGCGGTCGAAGAGCAGGAGTTCTATGCACTTCTCGCAGGCCAGTCGCCAGTCATCTTCCACATACCACGGGAGTATGGGGGAAAGAAGTTCGCGGTTGTAGGCATCGGTATCGGAAACGTAGCGGCGTTCGGCCACCAGCACCTTAGTGCCGGCAGGCACGTCGAAGCCGGCCTTGCGGGCAAGGGAAGGCGCATCGATGCCCACCATGTCGGAACGGCGGCGGCCGTCATGGTGGAAAAGGCGAGCTGCCATGGCGCGCACTTCCCCTTCCTCCATGAAGTACGCCCCCTGTTCAATGAACTCCCGGCGCACTTCCTCCGCCACGGGGGCATCCACTACCACGCACTGTTCAGCGGAGGGGGCGATGCCGAAATCGAAGGTCTTGCTGAGGATGATGTCGGCCACGGCCTGACGGATATCGGCGGTGCGCTCGATGAAGGCGGGGCCGTTGCCTGTACCGCCGCAGATGAGGGGCTTGCCGGAAGCCACTGCATCATCGACAAGGTCGACCACGCCTGTGAGCAGGATGAGCGACACCGCAGGATGCTGCATGAGCTCCACCGTGCCCTTGCGGGCCGTAACGGACAGATAGGAGATGCATCCTTCAGGCAGGCCGGACTTCACCGCCGCCTCGATGAGCAGGTCCAGCGTGCGGCGCATGGTGCGCATAGCGCGGGGGTGCAGGGTGAAGACGATGGCATTGCCGGACTTCACCGCCAGCAGAGCCTTGTATATGGTCGTAGACACCGGGCTGGTGGAAGGGCATATGGCGGCGATGACGCCGAGAGGGATGCCCACTTCCAGAACATGGCCGGCAGAGTCTTCCCTCAGCGGCCCTACGCAGCGCATGCCGCGCATGGCTTCCTTCACGGCACGGCAGACGAAGAGATCCTTCATCTCCTTGTCCTGCGCGCGCCCGTATTCCGTTTCCTCACAGGAAAGGGCAGAAAGCTCGCCGGCGTGCTTCTCCATATCGCAGGCCATGCGTTCGACTATGGAGTCGAGCTTCTCCTGCGGAAAGGTCGCCAGCTTCTTCTGCGCTTCCTTCGCATTCTCTGCGAGGATGCGGGCGTACTGCATGGAAAGCAGATCGTTATCGGCAATCATGGCTGAGCCTCTACTGTTCTGTCAGGGCCGAAGCCCCAACTCAGGGAAGAAGGTTCTCCATGGCATAGCGGCGCGTCATCTTCACAAGGTCCCTGTGGGGAGTGGGGATGACGCAGGAGCTGTACACCGTGGTCTCCATGGCTTCAACGGCCTTCACGCCGGCGGCCACTGCGGCCTGGCAGGCTCCCACATCGCCCTGGACGAGCACGGAAATATAGCCGGAGGCAACGTTCTCGAAGCCGATGAGCTCCACGTCGGCAGCCTTTATCATGGCGTCGGCCGCTTCCATGACATAGACGATGCCGAAGGTCTCGATAAGGCCGATAGCCTGAAGACGGGGCTCGGAAGGCTCTTCAGCCACGGTGTAGATGCGGGCAATATCGCTCACAGGGCGAACCGGGCGAGGCATGACATTGTGGGCAGTGAGCTTGCCGATGGAGGAAGCGTAGGCCTTGCCAGCTTCCACGGAGGCGCGCACGGCAGCCACATCGCCCCTGACCATGATGGTCACCAGAGTGGAGCCGACGTTCTCATAGGCGATGAGATCGACATCGGCGGCTTTCAGCATGGCGTCCGCGCCATAAATAGCAGGGACCATGCCCACGGTTTCGATGAGGCCTATAGCCTGGTCAGCAAACTTTGACATAGATTCTCCGAAACAGTTTCAGACTGGACGGCCCGCAAGGGAGCAGCCAAACTTCCTAGGATAATAATGCCATATTATCCCGTCCCTATAGGGAAGAGTCAACAGCATTTCCTGAAAAAGTTCCGGCCTGGAGAAAAAAGAAGGAGAATCACCCAGCAAAACATAACCATGTGCAATTACAGGCAAAAATCAACAGCTGTCAGCATTCCTCTCCTTCGCCTGCTCATTTCCTCCGTGCGCATCTCCATTCCTGCATGAAAGGGAACATGCCTGCCGCGGAAGGATGCCATATGGATATCATTTATGATTTCAAATGATTATAAAAAAAATCGCCCTTTCTTCTCCTTAGCGTGGACACGGCACGGCCATTTTCCTTGACCTTTACCTTAAGGGCAATGTTATATTGAAAAATCAGCAGATGCCCTTCTCGCTGAAATACGTAATAGCCCAAGATCCGGCCCGCCATTCAGCTCACGGGAGCCCTCATGAACGGAACAGCCTCAGCCTACGCTCTGCTTCTCATAGCCATCCTCGCGGAAACCTTCGCCACTTCTAGCCTGAACGCTTCGAAGCAGTTCACAAAGCTTATCCCCGCACTATGCTCCATCGGCGGCTATGCCGTATCTTTCTACGCGTTCTCCCATGTGCTGAAAACCATGCCTGTGGGCGTGGCCTATGCCATATGGTGCGCCCTGGGCATCATGCTCATTTCCGTCGTGGGCATCGTGTGGTTCAAGCAGTCGCTGGATCTGCCAGCCTGCATCGGTCTCGGTCTCATCATAGCGGGCGTCGCGGTCATCAATCTCTTTTCCGAAACGGTAAGGCATTGAGCCGCAGACGGCATAAGGCGCGGGACGTGCTCCATGCACATCGCCGCGCCTTTTCCATGTTTTCCGGACAGCAGCTAGAGAATGACGAGCTGCTCCCTCTTCTCTCGCAGGGGGCGCGCCCGCCCCACGACATAGGCGGGTTCGCCCAGCGAGGCGAGGCGTTCGCAGGCTTCCTGCACCCTCTCCTGCGGCACGGCCAGCAGAAGCCCGCCGGAAGTCTGGGCGTCGAACGTCAGCAGTGCGCGAAGTTCCTCCGCGCTCTCCGATATCGTGGTGCGGCAGGCGCAATGTTCCCGGTTGCGGTAGGTGCCGGCCGGGATGAGCCCGAAGGAGGCCAGCTCTTCCGCCTGCTCCATGAAGGGGAGGGAAGCCGTTTCCAGCTCCACGGAAACGCCAGAGCCCCGTGCCATTTCCAGCACATGCCCTGCAAGCCCGAAACCGGTGACATCTGTGGCGGCCTTCAGCCCCATAGCGCGTATGACTTCCGCTCCGTGCGCGTTGAGCCGCGTGGTCCAGTGGTACAGCTCGTCCTCGGCTTCTTCGAATCCCGGCCACTTCGCCTTTATGGCCGTGGCAAGGATGCCGGTGCCCAAGGGCTTGGTGAGGATGAGGGCGTCGCCGGGAGTGAGCCTGTCGTTGCGCGTCGCGCGTTCCGGGTCGACAGCGCCGGTGACGGCAAGGCCGAACTTGATGAACTCATCGTCCAGCGTATGTCCGCCAGCAAGAACGGCTCCGGCTTCGGCCACCTTCTCCATAGCCCCGCGAATGATCTCCCCAAGCACGGAGATAGGGGCATCCTCCGGCTTTTCGGGAGAAGGGAACGCGGCAATGTTCATCACCGACCACGGGATGCCGCCCATGGCGTACACGTCGGAAAGCGCGTTGGCCGCCGCCGTCTGCCCGAAGAGGCGAGCATCGTTGCCAATGGCTCCAAGGATATCCACGGTCTGAACAAGCACCATGCCTGCAGGAGGCGACTTCACGAGCACGGCGTCCTCATTATTGGAGAAACCATGCACGATGCGGCCTTCCGGGTCCGGCGGCGTGGGGATATCGGCAAGTATCTGCTCCAGCAACTCTGGAGCTGTTTTCGCCGCTCAGCCAGCGCCGCGCGTCTTATCCATGAGACAGAAATCCGCCATGCTCTCTCCTAGGGGCGTATGACCTTGTCTGCAAGGTCGAGACTGGTCACGATGTCCAGCATATTGGTGGTCTCGCCGACCTGCTTCTGTTCGAGCAGGCCGAAATATTCAAGGCAGGTGCCGCATACCAGCAGGCTCACGCCCTTCTCCTCCAGCTTCTTCAGGGCATCCAGAGCGCGGCCGGGCTGCAAAGCCAGCTTCACGCCGCCGTTCACCATGACTACGCGCCAGAGGTTCGCTCCCATTTCCGGCAGCGTGAGAAGAAAGTTTGCCATGAGCTTTGCGCCAAGCTCGTCGCTCCCGTGGCCGAGAGTTTCAGTGCTGAGGAAGACCAGAGTACGGCTCGTGCGCTCTCCGGCCGCTTCGATGACGGCCTCGGCTTCGGCACAGGCGGCGCAGGCGGCCGAGGCACTCACAGACCAGAGTGCGGCTTCACGCTGTTCCACGTTCACAGAGCCATACCCGCTTTTCTCCAGCAGGCGGCGCACATTTTCGGAGGCAGGGGCATTGTCCACCAGCACAGAGACGGAAGCAGGCTTCTGCTCCAGGGCTTCACGGGTCTTTATCACAGGCTGGGGGCAGGCCATGCCCCTGCAATCGAGCGTTATTTCATTCATGATATCAAATCCTCATCACTGTTTCGGCGAATCCCTTCGCCAATGAAGGGCATAAGTTCGGCCACGGCTGTCGCGGGCGTGGGGCAGGCGGCCTCACCGGTGAAGCGTGCGGCCTGCGCAGCAGAGAGGCAGGCTTCGCGCGGCGCTTTTCCGTTCAGAGCATAGGCCGTAAGCAGGCCGGTGACAAGGTCGCCGGTGCCTCCTATGGGCTCCATATACGGCAGGCAGGGGCTGTCCGCATGGGCGACCACCCTGCCTTCTTCCACCACGAGATCGCAGCTCCCCTTGACCAGCAGGAAACGTGCACTGTCGCCATGTTCATGGGCAAGGCGGGCCAGCTCTGGAGCCTCGCCCCCCTCGGCCAGCAGGAAGCCGCGGGTATAGAAGGGGTGCGGGGCTTTCTCGTCTGCAAGGAAGGCCAGCTCTCCGGCATCGGGGGTGAAGATGTCCCAGCGGGCCGCGTATCCGCTCATCTTGGCGGCGTACATGAAGCCAGCATCGGCAATGAGCAAAGGCCGGGGGGCTGTACGTTCGTCCAAAGCCATGAGTATGCGGTTATGGCCGTCTACACTGGGGAAAAGGTAGTGAAAAGTTAGACCATGCAAACTATCCGCCCCCGGCAGGGCCAGCCACTTTTCAAGAAATTCGTATAAGGCGGAACTCCCCTTCGAGTCGCCGCAATCGCCGGCAAGGAGCACTGCAGGAGGCTCAGAGCCAAGTGCTTCCGCCGCCAGTATGGCCGAAGCCGCAAGGGCCGGCGTGCCGCGCCGCACAGGGACAGGGGGAATGGCCGGAGCTTCTCCAGGACAGCAGACTTCCACGTCTTCCGGCACGAGCATGTCGCCATCCACACGCCATGCGCCCATGCAGAGCGGGAACTCAGCCTCTGGCACCGTACCGCATATGAGCCATCGAACGTTCTTCATGCCCTGCCCTCCTTCGCCTTTCGTTCCTCATTCCATAGGCGGCGAGCTTCGAGAAAAGCCTTCTGCAGAGCGTAGGAGCAGAGCGTATGCCCTTTGAGGCGAGGTTCTTCAGCGTCATCGAGATGCCTGCCCACGAGCAGCCCGGCAAGGTAGGGCACATCAGGACAGCCGCCGCCGGAGATATTCACGATGAGCCCGGATCCGTGCTCAAAAGTAAGCTTCACGTTGGCGGCCTGCACCATGAGCCACTGCCCGTAGTCGGTCACGCGGAACAGCGATACGGGTTCGAGCATGGCCGCGCTCACGGGCACCACGTTCAGCGGCGCGAGGCGCAGCTCTTCCAATACACGGCGCACAGCGTGCTCTTTCATAAGGGGGAAGGTGAGCACCATGTCGCAGCCGGTGCGGAGTTCGGGCGGAGGCCCTTTGACCTCCACCCTGAATCCTGCGGCCTGCAGGCCGCGTTCGGCCTGTATCACTTCGCCGGTATGCTGGAAGACCAGAAAGCCGAGTTCGACCTTCCGTTCCTCCGCCCCGCTCCGACTGCGGTCTTTCAGCCAGCCTGCAAGCCTTTTGAACATTACTTTCTCAGCTCCAGACGGACGATGCCGTCGGCTTCGGGCTTCATTTCCACGTTCCAGCCCTGCTTGCGGGCGGCGCGGCTGACGTTTTCCTGGCTGGCGGTGTTGTCCACGAGCACGTCGATGGGGTCAGAACCGCCGAGATGCGGGAATACCATGAGCACAGGCTGGGGGCACGAAAGGCCGCGAGTATCGATAAGCATAGAAGATCTCCTCAGAGTTTAGGCCTTCTTGGAATTGGTGAAGCCGATGAACAGGCACACGGCAAAGCCGATGAGCGTGGCATGGATGCCGTAGGCGCCGATGCCTGCTCCGGAGCTGGCAGTGCCGAAGTTATGGGCCATGGCGGCACCGGCGATCATGCCGAGGGCGAAGGTGGCGGCGTCGCTGTCGCCTTCACCAGCCATGAAGAGCTGACGGCCGGGGCAGCCGCCGGCAAGAGCGAAGGCAAGGCCGGCAGTCATCATGCCGAGGAAGTTCCACAGGCCGTCGGTGTGGGCCACGGGCTGCTTCTCGAAGCCGAGATTGAAGGAGCCGGTGAAGTAGTTGGCCACGAAGGCGGCCACGAGCATGGCCAGCAGGCCGAGGAAGAGATGGGCGTAGCGGAAGAGGATGAGGTCGCGGATAGCGCCCATGGTGCAGAAGCGGCTGCGCTGGGCCAGGAAGCCGATGAGCATGGCGATGCCAAGAGAGGCCAGCACGGGAGCGTGCATGGAGCCGGGGCCCTTCACGGAGTAGAAGAGCAGGCCGCTCTTGCCTTCGCCCTGGACCTGCGGGAAGGCGAAGAGCATGGCAAGCAGGCCGACCATGATGAGGGGGAAGAGCCAGCCTGCGGCCGCGCTCTGCTTCACGCTGGAGCCAAGGCTGTAGCCGCGCTTGAAGAACATGGTGCCCGCGCCCACGCCAGCCACGAGGCCAGCGATGCCGAGGACGGCGTTGAGGTCGCCGCCGGCAAGCCGGAGGACGGCACGCCACGGACAGCCGAGGAAGACCAGCGCGCCCATGGCGGCTATCATGCCGAGCACGAAGCGGATAAGGGGCGAAGAGCCGCCGCGCGGGCGGAACTCACCGGACATCAGGGCCGCGACCAGAGAACCGAGCACGAGGCCGATGATCTCAGGACGGATGTACTGCACGATGCCTGCGCGATGCAGGCCGAGGCCGCCCGCGATGTCGCGCTCGAAGCAGGCCACGCAGATGCCCATGTTGGCGGGATTGCCGAGTTTCTGCAGCAGGATAGCCGCAAGGCCGATGATCGCGCCGACGACGATGATGCCGCCGGTAGTGGCAAAGGGATTCTTGCCGTTCATAAAGGTTCTCCTCCTTGAGAACTTCCCGCAGGACTCTGAAAGCTGTCCGAATTGCGGGATATTGCCGTTTTTGTGCGCGAAACGCGCAGACTGTGCATCCATGCCCAGTACGGCGGAGGGGAGCCTCTTGCAGGCGTAAGGCGGGGATATCAGACAAGACCTTGCGCCAGGTGCAGGGGAACATCCAGTTCCGCCGTCACGAGGCGTCAGGTAAAGCGGCCGAGCATACGTTCGGCATGCTTGAGAGCAAAGCTCTGGGTGACGACGGAATATTTCATTGGCATTTCCTAACGAATGTGAAAATCTTGCCTATAGCAGAGATAGAAAAGCACGAAGACGCTCTTCCTGCAACAAGAAATATGGCTCTGGAGCTTGACTCGCAAAAAAGAAGACGCACATTCTCCTCTGAACGTCCTTACGCTTGAGAAATGGAGCCCCTATGTTCAAAAATCTTCTCGAAAATGGAAAGAGCGCGGCCATCAACGCCCTGCTCTCCAACAAGGCCGCTCTTGCCCTCGTAAACGGCAAGATATCCCGATATGGAGAAGTCCTGTCCCTCAGATACGACGAAAGCGGTCTCCATGCTGAAGCCAGGCTGCTGGGCTCATCCGAAACCGTCCGCGTATCCGTGCAGAAGCTCATCTTCACTGAAGAGTGCTCAGCCGTGAAGCTCTGCGGCTTCAGCTCCAGCACCCCGTGGCTCCAGCACCTGCTGGAAGACTTCGTGGCAGGAAAGAAATTCGATATGCCGGCAGAAGCCCGCCCCTTCCTGAAGCCGCTGGCGAAGTTCTTCTAGCTCTCCCTGCAGTCCCCTTAATAGATAGAGCCCGGCAGAAAAGGTCTTCCTCCTGCCGGGCCTTATATTTCTTGTTTTTCTGAGGCCGCCTTTCCAGCCTTCCGCTCAGGCTCAAGGGTGGCTACGGTTCGCGGATGGCTTCATCCAGCGACTTGATGATAGGATGGATGAGGTACTCGATGATGCGGCGTTCGCCCACGCGTATCTCGCTCTGCGTTTCCATGCCGGGAATGAGCCTGCCCTGCAGATGCCCTTCCCCGCTGGTCAGCTCTATGCGCGCACGATAGAACGCTCCCCCGCCCTTCCCTTCCTCGGGCTGGCGGGAAAAGGAGTCTTCCGAGATCACGCGCACGCGCCCGTCAAGAGTGCCGTATTTCTGGAAAGGGAACGCCGAGACCTTCACGCGCACAGCATCGCCCACACGCACCTTGCCTACATCGTCGGAGCGTATCTCGGCTTCCACTTCCAGCTTTCCGCCCAGAGGGACGAGGGTGATGAGCGTTTCCGCCTCGCGCACGGCAGAACCTATGGAAAGGGCAGCCACATCATGCACCACGGCTTCCTCAGGTGCGCGAAGTTCCACATAGGAGGCCATCTGCAGGGCCTTGTCGTGCTCCTTGCGGGCATTGATGAGAGCTTCGCGGGTCTTCACCATTTCTTCTGAGGTGCGGATCTTCCACTCAGCCCTGAAGACGTCGCGCTCGGCAATGCGAGCCTGCCGCTCACTGCCCAGCATGAGCACCTGATTCTCCTTGTCGCTGATATCGGCCTCAAGCTGCATTCGTGTGAGTTCCGCTTCGCGCAGGATGCGAAGAGACGCGGCCTGCATCTTCATGGCGTTGCGCACCATGCCTTCTATCTCAAGGTAGCCTTTCAGCCTGTTTTTCTGAACGGCGAGATTCTCTTCAAGGGAGCGTCGCGTCTGATCGATGCGAAGTATCTCCTTGGAAAAATATTCCATGCGGTCGCGGTAGAAGCTCTGCCTGTCGCGGAACAGAGAGGCCTGCCAGCGCGCTTCCTCACTGGCGGCAGGCAGGATGCCATAGTCCCGGCCTTCGAACTCAGCCTGAAGCCGCTCGAACTGCGCCTCGTAGATGCGCACATCCGAAGCAAGCCGCTCGATGTCGGCACGGCTGAATACCGGGTCGAAGGTCACGAGCACGTCGCCTGCCTTCACCCTGTCGCCTACGGCCACATGGACGCGCTTGATGACCGTGCGTTCCAGCGGCTTCATGACTATGGTAGGATGGTCCGAAACCAGACGTCCTCCGGCACTCACGATGACCTCGACCTTCCCTGCCCAGGCCCACAGCAGGGCGATCAGGAAGACAGCCGCCAGCCAGAGCACGCTGGAAGAGGCCCATCGGGGCAGCCGTTCATGCCGTATGGAAAGGGCATCGGGGAGAAAATCCGTCACGTCTCTGTCTGCATTGCGCCTCATATGCGGTCTCCCATCTGCTGCTGCCAGAATTCCCGGTACAGTCCTTCATGGTGCACCAGCACATCGTGCGGCGCAAGGCCGACCACATTGCCCTTGTCGAGCACGAGTATCCTGTCGGCCCGGCGCACCATGGACAGCCGGTGCGCAACGATGAGCACCGTGCGCCCCTGCGCTATGGAGCCAAGGTTCTGCTTGACTATCTGTTCGCTCTCGGGGTCGAGAGCACTGGTGGCCTCGTCAAGGATGAGGATGGCCGGATCCATGAGCAGGGCCCGCGCTATGGCCAGCCTCTGCTTCTGCCCGCCGGAAAGGTTGGCGGCATTCTCTTCGAGAACAGTGTCGTAGCCCTTGGGCATATTGCTCACGAACTCGTGGGCTCCCGCCTGCATGGCGGCATGTATCACTTGTTCCGAAGATGCGTCAGGCCGGGTGAGGCGGATATTGTCGCGGATGGTGCCCTGGAAGAAATAGTTCTCCTGAAGCACTACGCCGATGCTGCGGCGCAGATGGGCCTTGTCCAGCTCGCGGATGTCGATGCCATCTATCTTCACCACGCCTCCCTGAGGATGGTACATGGCCTGCACCAGGCGCATGAGCGTGCTCTTGCCCGAACCGGAACGGCCTACGATGCCTATGGTCTCGCCGGGGCGCACCTGAAGAGAGAAATCATGCAGGATATCGGGCTGGTCGTCGGCATAGCGGAAGCGCACATGATCGAAGCTGATGCCGCCCCGTATGGGCTGGCGAACTCCGCCGCCGGGATGTTCGCAGGGCGTGTTCATCACTGCGCCTAGCATCTTCACGGAAAGCGCGGTCTGCTGATATTCATGCACGAGGCCGACGAGTCGGACAAGCGGCCCGCTCACTCTGCCGGAAAGCATCTGGAAGGCGATGAGCGCGCCCACGGATATCACATGGTCGAAAACGAGATGCGCTCCGAGCCATATGACGGACACGTTCATGAGCATTTCGAGCATCTGGCTCAGCGTGCGGGCGGAAAGAGATATCTTGCCCACATTGAAATGCGCCTGCACGGAATAGGCCGTGGCGTCGTTCCACGCTCTTTCTTCCGAAGGCTCGAGAGCCAGCGACTTCACAGTATGGATGCCGTGCAGAGACTCGACGAGCCTGCTCTGCCTCTTGCCCTCAGCCTGATAGAGGATATCAAGCCTGCGCTGGAAAGGCTTGATGAGCACCATGACCACAAGAGCCATGAGCAGAGAGAAAAACAGGACGACACCCGTGAGCGGCACGCTGTAGAGCAGAAGAAAAGGCACGAAGAGCACCAGCGAGAACAGATCCAGCACTGTGAAGAAAAGGTTGCCGGAAAGGAAACCGCGTATCTTCTCCGTCTGCTGCATATGCTTGATGAGCAGGCCCGAAGGCACGGCATCGAAAAAGCGCACAGGCAGGCGCATGAGGTGCGAGAAGGTCTTCATGGCCGTGTTCACGTCTATCTTCTTGGTGGCGAAAAGCAGAAGATAGTTGCGCAGGAATTCCAGCGCGCCGTTGAACAGTATGGCCAGCGTGATGCCCACGCCCAGCACGTTGAGCGTAGTGAAGCTGCTGTTGGGCAGGACCTTGTCGATGACTATCTGGAAGAAGAGGGGCATGAGCAGAGAAAGCAGGGTCATGATGACCACAGCCAGAGCTATCTGCCCGAACAGGCCCTTGAGCTTGAGGAATTCAGGGATGAACCAGCGCAGGCCGAAGGGCTGTTCCTCGTCGTCGAGGCGGTAGCGCTTTTTCAGGAGCATGCCCTTGCCGGAGGCGCGGGATTCGAAATCGGCGCGGCTCCAGAAGCGGTGCAGCCCCTGCACGGCGGAAGCATCGTCCGCATCCGGAGCAGGGTCGATGACGGCGAGGAGCGTTTCTCCAGCATCATTCGCAGTCATGCCCGCAAGCAGGAAGTATGTGCCGCTCTTCTTGCGGGCCAGAACAGGATACACCTCGGCCAGGGCAAGGGACTTTTCCCAATCCAGCTTCACAGTGCGGCTGTGGAGCTCCGAACCTTCGGCCATTTCCGCCACGAGTTCGAAGGAAGGCTCGCCGGCCTGCAGAGCATATTCATGGGCCAGTCTGCGCTCATCCATCTCCAGGCCGTGATGTCTGCCCACGAGAGCCAGGCAGACGAGTCCGCTGTGCGAGGCGGCATCCATGCGCTTCAAGGCGTCGAAGGCCGCCATGCGCCCGGAAAGACGCTGATGCAGGCTGACAGAGCCTTCTTCACGCATTTCGGAAAGTTCCGGATCCCACACGGGAACGACTGCGGAATGCAGGGCCTGAGACCAGAGCAGACAGAGCCACCTGCCGTCCCTGAGCTCAAGCATCACCGGGCCGGAATAGCCGTCGGGCAGGGAGCCGCCCACGCAAAGCATGGGAGACCATCCAAGGGCCTGTGCGACGCGGATAAGCGTATCGGCAGGAGCCTGGGCGCAGGCTTCTGCCGCTTCTCGCGTGAACACGGCCTTGTCAGGGGCCTTCCCCAGTATCTCGCGCCCAAGGAAGCTCAGGCATGCGAGAACCGGGGGAAGGCTGAAGCCCAGGATATCATCGTCGCTTGCAGACAGGGCCGCAGCTTTGCGCGCACGCTTGGCCTTTCCAGAGAAGAAAGAAAACACCGACTGACCTCTGACCGGCAGCAAAACTGCCGATGTGTATTAACCTCTGCTCTCCATATGCTTCTGGAAGGCGGGTATGCTCTTGATGGTATTGATGACCTGCTCGCTGGTGATGAGGCGCGAACATTCGAACTGGCGGGGAGTGTTCTTATGCCGCGGGCACCAGAGGAAGTCGAAGTGGTCGAAGTCCACGCGCATATCGTTCCAGCAGGAATTGCAGGTGTGGAAATTGATGATGCGGTACGGAGTGTAGAACTCGTTGGTCGGGTTGGTGAAGCCGCTGATCATCACCACGGGGATCTTGCAGCCCCAGGCCAGCCACGAAAGGCCGCTGGATACGCCAATGAAGAAGTCGGCATCCTTCACGAGGTCTATGCGTTCCTGCAGAGGGATGTTGCCCGTGAAGTCCTCACAGCCGTGCGGGATATGGTTGTGCACGAGGCCCTGGCCGTACACGGCATCGCGGTCGATGCACAGCACACGGTAGCCGCTCTCCTTCAGGAACTTCACCACATCGTGCCAGCCCATGGGATTGTTCCAGTATTTCGCCTGGCTGGAGCTCTGCACAGCTATGCAGACATAGGGCTCCTTGATCTTGCGGGGAGCGGAAAGGTTGAAGCGCGGCATCTCCTCGTTGGGGTCCACGCCGAGGATGTAGCCGGCCGTGCGGTGCAGGCCGATGTAGCGGAAGTCGCAGGGCTGATGATCCACGTCGCCGCGGAAGAAGAGGCCGAGGTAGTAACAGGCATAGGGCTGACAGTTCGGCACGTCTTCCTTCGTGATGAAGGTTATTTCAGGGTACTGGTCGCGAAGCAGGTCGGCAAGGTGCGGAAGGAGCACTGCCAGCACATGGCACTTATGCTTCTGGCGGAACTTTTCCACATAGGGGAACCAGCCCAGCGTGTCGCCTATGGTGGAGACAGGCAGCTGGATCATCACCGTGCGGCCTTCGGCATCATAGTCATGCTCGAAGAAGGGCTTGGGATGCTTGTCCTTGTCGGCAGCGAGGTAGGGGTTCTTCTTCACTGCGGCGGCAAAGTCTTCCAGTTCGTTCTTGTGGAATATCTCCAGCCGGAAACGAACATAGAATTTCTTCACGCTGGTGATGAACGTGTTCGGGCCTACGTCCTGGCTGTAGAGGATGACGCCGGTGTCGATATCGCGGAATATGATGTGCCAGGGGCCGCCAGTCTCAGGGAAACGCACTCGCAGACCTTCGTTGAAGTCGAAGCGGATGCCCTCAGGAGCCTCCATGACCGGGATATCCGGCAGACGACCGTAAATTTCCTCGACTACGGGAGCCGCAGAAGCCCCAGAAGCAGGGGCTGCTTCAGGAGCAGGCGCCGCAGGAGCCTGAACGGGCGCTGCGGGCTGAGGAGAAGGAACTGGCGCAGGGGAAAACGAAAGGGAAAAATCCTGAGACATGGCGTGCATCCTTACTCGAATCGCTTTGACTTTACTGCTGCTTCTGAAGAATGCCGGCTTCGGCAAGCTTCTCAGCCAGCTGCTGCATGGCGCCAAGCATGGCAAGGAAACCCTGAGGAGTGAGCACGAGCTGAGCGTTCTCAACGAGAGCAGGCTCAGCGCCCTGCTGGCCCTGAAGGACGAAGGTATCCAGACGGATATTGCCGTTGAGGAAATGCACCTGGCTCACGCCGTCGATAAAAGTCATGGATTTCATAGCATTCTCCTGAATTATTTCTTTGCGCAGGCAGAACAGAAAATCGAACACGGACAGGCAAAAACATGCAAACTGATTTTCTGAAAGCTATTTCAGAGTAGCCTGTTCTCATTGCAAAAGCAAGACTGCCTTTGATACTGTCAGGCTTTTCAGTGACTTTCCTGCGAAAAGCCTGACAAAAAATCCCCATCGGCCTGGTTCTCCTGTCAGCACACTATGGGTATACGCCTGCCCGGCCAGAGCCTGTCTTAAATCTTAAATATTTTTCATCAATTCTTTTTCTCAGATTTTAAATTTACAAAATTTGTGAAAAAATCTATTTTTAAAGAAAAAGGAGTTCGCCATGTACAGTATACTTTCTCAGGCCGAATCGTGCATTGAGGCCATAAAGACAAGTTTAGGCAAAACTTTTTTCGGTGAAATCGAAAGCAATTCTTCTGACGATGATGCCTCTCTGACTGCTCTGAAAAAACAGCTGAAACCTACGAACATGAGTGCCTCCGAAGTTCCCGATGAGGCTTATGAGGCTATTGCTCTTACCATCAATGAAGCCTTGGGCGACTCCGTGTTCGAAAATTATGAAACTGAGCCCGCAAAGATGCTGCAGCAGATTGTAGCTGATATTAAAGGCGGATTAAAATCCATAGATAAGGATATTACTGTCAACAATAAAAAATACCATATACATACTTACGTCAATGCATTATATGGCCTTGGCTTTGGTTATGCCGCAGTTTCATGGAACGAAAATTCCGGTAAAAAAGTTACCGCCCAGATAAAATGGACAAACGTTGGCACAGACAAAGGCTTTGAAGCGCTTGCCAAGTACTGCATAGGCCTTGCGGAACTTAACAAGGAAGTCTGGAATGACTTCATGGGGTATGCCCTTGATGTTACCGGAACGGGAAGAGTAAAAAATTATATATCACTGGCGGAAAGCTTTGTTAAGGCTATTTGCGACCACAAGTATGCCAACGAACTGATAGAAAAAATAGGCGGTACTGTAGCTTCCAAGCTGAAAAGCTCTATTTTTAATAATAAATTTAAAAACTTCATTAAAAATAATGTTCCGGATGGTGATATACTCATCGAAGCCGCAGACGTTCTGAAAGATCTGGAATCCAGCTACAACGAGCTTTGTTCGGCCATCGAAAACAATACCGGGATCAATGTCAGGGCAAATGCCTTGGCGAAACTTGGCAACGAGCTCGAAAACCTGCTGGGGCTCAGAGAGACTAGCTTCATCATTCCGGACGAAACAACGCTTCCCGACTATGCAACTGCCAGAGGAAGCAGCATAGTCCTTAAAAATGGGTTCTGGAACACCTTTGACCTCACTAAATTCTCACGCGACGAAAAAGATATTGATGCATCCTCTGTTTCCGATTCCATAACTATTTATGGTGACGACAGAAATAACACCATCCGCTCCGGAAAAGGAAGCAACAACCATATCTACGGCAGCAAGGGCAACGATATCCTCTACGGCGGGACAGGTAGGGATTATTATCATTACTACAACAAAGACGGCAACGATATCATCTATAATTTTACTGCCAGTGATAGAATCGACCTACACAATGTCAATTTTAACAATGCCTCTTTCAGAGGTACTGATGTCATACTGAACCTCAGCTCCGGTAATACCATCACTCTAAAAGATGCTAAAAATAAATATATCGACCTCTATCACTACAATAGCTCTGACTGGTCCGACCGTTCTCTGGGTCGTTTCACAGCCCTGAACAGCAGCTACATCATCCTCAGTGCTGACTATGAGGGAAATTTCGACTCCAAGTTCTACGCACTCAATCCTCAGCATATCAATGCTTCTGCCGTCACCAGCGGTATGACTATCAATGGTGACGCCAGAAACAACACCATCCGAGTCGGAAACGGCAACTCGAACACCGTCTATGCCGATGCCGGCAACGATACTATTACCTGCGGAACAGGAACGTACAACTATATCTATGGCGGAACAGGTAACGATACCATTACCTTCGGGTCCGGTTACGACGAGTTGATCTATTATAACGGCGACGGAAACGAAACTGTTTATAACTTCACTAGCAGTGATGACATCTACCTGCGGTCCGGTGTTACATTCGAAAATGCCTCTTTCAACGGTTCGGATGTCATACTGAACCTCAGCTCCGGAAATACCATCACTCTGAAAGGTGCAAAGAATCAGATAATAGACATAAATGGCACGGTCTATATTGACCGTTCTCTGGGTCGTTTCACAGCCCTGAACAGCAGCTACATCATCCTCAGTGCTGACTATGAGGGAAATTTCGACTCCAAGTTCTACGCGCTCAATCCTCAGCACATCAACGCGTCTGCCGTCACCAGCAGTATGACTATCAATGGTGACGCCTTTAGCAATATCATATGCGTCGGCACGGGTAGCTATAACACTGTCAACGCTGGCTATGGCGATGACATCATTTACGGCAGCAGCGGAAACGACACCATTTATGGCGACGGAGGGCACGATGTTGCCATCTATGATTCTTCCGACTGGGGATATGACACCATCAAAAAGACCAGCGGAAAAATGACCATCCTTTTCTCTGGCCTTAGTTCTAGCGACATCACAATGACAAAAAGCGGAACTTCAATGAATATCACGAAGGTATCCGACTCTAGGCAGTCCATTTCCATCCAGAACTGGGACGAGTCCTCTCATAACATTCTCTTTGGCGGATCTCTGGCGGCATTCAACAAATTCGTCAATTCCACCTCTCCCACCGCACAGCAAATCAGTGCCGCAACAAGCGAAGTGTGGAAAAAGGCAATGCTTGCATAACTAAGTAAAAATATTCTTGAATCAACAACTTCATAAAAAGAAAACTCTGGAACTTTCATTCCAGAGTTTTCTTTTTAACGAGTCATGTTATTAGCCTTTTACACGAACCACCCTACCCTGCCAGCAGGCCGGTCTTCTTCCATACCTCGGTGCGGGCGGCATCCTGCTGGGCCTGCGTGGGCGAGGCGGCGTTCACATAGGCGTTGAAGGCAGAGAGCGTGCCGCCATACACGATGTTGTGTGTCTCTGCGTTCCAGCCTTCGACAACGATGTTCTGACTGCTGTCCGACTTGCGGGAAATGATGGCTTCAGAGCCAAGGATCTCGACATCGACATCAGAAGAGCTCAGTCCGTTGAACAGGATGGTCATGGTGCCGCTGGTCGACTTGATGGTGTCTTTGCCCCAGTTCTTGGTATCGTATACGGCCACGTCCCGGCCATTGGAACCGTAAAGGGTATCGTTGCCCGCGCCGCCGTAGAACACGTCGCTGTTTGCAGTGCCGGTCAGCATGTTCACCGCCGAGGTGCCCTTGAGCATACTGCCCGCCACAGGCATCTTGCTGGCGGCCATGCTCGTGAGCATCATGGCTTCCTGCTTCGCAATGGAAAGGTTCAGCTTCGTGCCGGACTTGCTGAGACTGTAGGACATATTGCCGATAGTCACAGACGAGCCGACGGACAGCGTGCCCTTCGACACGCCGCCAATGACCAGATCGAAGCGAGCGCCGGAACCGAGCGTGAAGCCCGAAGCCAGCTCGTACACGCCCGCGCTCTGACTGGCCTTCAGCGAGATGCTCTTAGAGCCGCCCAGCGACTGCGCGGTCGAGGTGGAAAGCATGTAGGTCGTGCCGCTCACGTTCACGCCGGAGAGGTCGAAGCCGATACTGCCGCTGCCGGAAACGCTGAGCGCGGCTACGCTGTTGCCCACGCCAGCTACGTTCAGGGAACCGGTGACTGCCGCGGTGCCAGT
>JAFQPD010000018.1 GCA_017411945.1 Mailhella sp. | reverse complement strand
GTCGACGGTGGGGAAGGTCTTGTCGAGCTTCGCCATCTTGCCGCCGATGGTGCTTTCGCGTTCCACCATGACGACGCCGATGCCGGAGTCAGCCGCGTCGAGGGCGGCCTGGATGCCGGCCACGCCGCCGCCGATCACCAGCACGCGCTTGGTGATGTCGAACTGCTTGGCGTAGAGGGGAGCGTTGCGGCGCAGCTTTTCAACAGCGAGGCGCACCAGTTCGGCGGCCTTGTTGGTGTTGGCTTCGCGGTCGCGGCCGATCCAGGAGACGTGCTCGCGGATGTTGGCCATTTCGAACATGTAGCGGTTGAGGCCGGCACGTTCCACGGTACGGCGGAAGGTGGGCTCATGCATGCGGGGAGAGCAGGAAGCGACCACGACGCCGTCGAGGCCGTGCTTCTTGATGGCCTGCACGATGTTTTCCTGTCCGGGTTCGGAACAGGTGTACATGGAGTCTTCGGCGAAGACCACGTCAGGATAGCCCTGGGCTATCTTGGCGACAGTGGCGGTATCGACCGTAGCTTCGATGTTGCTGCCGCAGTGACAGACAAATACACCTATTTTCATGATTAGACTCCTGCGGCCTTTCTGGCTTCGTTATAGGCGGCCATCACGCGGGCATCGCGGCGTTCGGCAATCTTGTCCAGAAGGGGCTTGGGATTGACGGCCAGCTTGTCGAAACGCATGGTATTTTCGGGCAGTCCGAAGGCCAGAGCGAGAAGCTGGGTGTAGTAGAACACCGGCAGCTCGAAGGGGCGGTTCTTCGTGATGCGGGCGGCCTGACGCTGACGCAGATCGAGGTTCATATGGCAGAGCGGGCAGGCAGTGACCACGGCCTCAGCGCCGACAGCCTTGGCAGTCTCGAGGATGCGGCCGGAAAGAGTGCCGGGGATGTTCACATCCGGGATGCCCATGGCGGCGCCGCAGCATTCAGTCTTCAGGGCGAAGGGAAGAACTTCCGCGCCGAGAGCCTTCAGGATGTTGTCGAGAGAGACAGGGTTGTTAGGATCGTCGAACTTAGCGACGTGAGCGGGGCGGCTCAGGAGGCAGCCGTAGTAGGTGACTACCTTGATGCCTTCCAGAGGATAGGCCACACGGCTGGCGACCTGATCGATGCCCACGTTCTCCACGATGGCCTGAAGGACGGAATAGGTCTCGAGCAGGTCGGCGCCGCCCTGTTCGTTGGCGGGGGTGGGAGCGTCGAGAAGAGCGTCCACATCGGCCTTGAAGGCGGGCTTCTGCATGCGCCAGAGGGCCATCTTCAGGTTGGAAGAGCAGCTGGGGCAGGGAGAGATGACGCAGTCGGCGCCGGTCTTGGCGGCCTGCATGAGGTTGCGGGCGGCAAGCGCGCCGGAAAGCTCATGGCTCACAGAGTGGGCGGGAGTGGAACCGCAGCAGTTCCAGTCTTCGATCTCCACTATGTCCATGCCCAGAGCGTTGCACACGGCGCGGGTGGACACTTCGTATTCCACAGAAGAGCCATGACCGGAACAGCCGGGATAGTAAGCGTATTTCATGGTCTAGCTCCTGTCTTCTTTGTCCGCATAGCGCTGGAAGATGCGGGCCACTTCTTCGCGGCCGTGGATGACGGACGGGATGAAGGGCATCTTGTTCTTCATGAGCGCAGTAGGCGCGATCTCGACGTTGCCCCAGCCGCGCAGGGTGCGGGCCATGAAGCCGGCCATAACGCCCAGCTCGTAGGAACGGCCGGTGTATTTGACAGTGTCGAGGAAGGATTTCCAGAAGGTTTCGATAGGACGGTCCTGCACCCAGCCCTCACGGCGAGCCATGTTGCGGAGGGTCTCCATAACGGCGGCGACGTCGATGTTATTGGGGCAGCGAGAGCTGCAGGTAGAACAGGACAGACACAGCCACAGCGAACGGTTCTTCAGGGCTTCTTCCTTGAGGCCCATCTGCACGGCGCGCATGATCTGGCTGACCTGGCGGTCATAGACCTGAGCGCTGGGGCAGCCTGCCGTACATTTGCCGCACTGGTAGCAGGCCGACAGGTTCTGACCGCTCTCTTCTTCGACCTGCCGCTTGAAGGTCAGGTCTCTGGCTTTATCAAGCCTAGTGATGTTCATAATGACTCCCCTTGTAGACTTTTCACAACCCCATGAAAACAAACAGTATTTTACACGATCTTTGTGAAAGGCTTACTAGTCAAGTACAAAAAAGAGACAACAATATCCCTTTTTATTTTATCCAGTAAAGCATACTTCAGGAAGCAAGTCCATAGCACTTCCAAAAGCCTTCCGCTCCTAACCGTCTTTTCATGAATGAAAATAATCAGATACCATGCGCCATTTTTTTCACATATGCCACTGTGCCACCCTTCCAGTCGCAAACTTGCCACGCTGTTTTTTTCTCACTCTCCCAGCCTCCGCGCCGCGGCCTCGCCCCCTATTGACGAAGGGGCAAGAAGGTGGAAAATTCATATCATGCGCCTATGGCCTGCCGCAGCCCCTTCCATCCTCCATTCCGAAGAGTATTCCTTCAGGACGCGCCATGAAGATCATCGACATCATCAAAAGTCCCAAGCCCACGCTTTCCTTCGAAGTGTTCCCGCCCAAGACCAGCCAGAACTTTGAAAGCGTGCGCATGGCCATAGAAGAAATAGCGGAGCTCGAGCCCGATTTCATGAGCGTGACCTACGGCGCAGGAGGCGGCACTTCCGACTTCACGGCCGACATAGCCGCCGGCATACAGGACAAGTACGGCGTCCCCGCGCTGGCCCACATGACCTGCGTCTCCTCCCCGCGCACTCAGGTGCGCCGCGTGACCGACACCCTTAAAGACAAGGGCATCACCAACGTGCTGGCCCTGCGCGGCGACATCCCCGAAGGCTTCGACCTTTCCACGGCCGACTACCGCTACGCCTCCGAACTCATCCGCGAGATAAGGGAGCGCGGCGACTTCTGCATAGGCGGCGCCTGCTACCCCGAAGCCCATCCCGAAAGCAAAGACTCCTTCGCCGACCTCGCCCGCCTCAAGGAAAAGGCCGACAGCGGCTGCGAGTTCTTCACCACGCAGATGTTCTTCGACAACGCCATCCTCTATAATTTCATCTACCGCGCCCGCGCCGCCGGCATCAGCGTCCCCATCGTGGCGGGCATCATGCCCGTGACCAACGCCGCACAGATAAAGCGCATCATGGCTATTTCCGGCGCGGCCCTGCCCCAGCATTTCGTGCGCATCGTGGACCGCTACGGCTCCAACCCCAAAGCCATGATGCAGGCCGGCATAGCCTACGCCACTGCGCAGATCATCGACCTTTTCGCCAACGGCGTCCCTGCCGTGCATGTCTATTCCATGAACAAGCCTGAGATCGCCCGGCTCATCATGGAAAACGTGTCGCACATCATCCGCTAGGCCGCGCCATGGACAAAGCCCCTTCCCTGCGCCTGGCCGCCCCGGGAGAACTGCGCACCGACAGGAGCGAAGCCCTGCGCTATCTCGGCTACGGGAAGAGCTCCCCCGACATGGCGGTGCTCGCCCTGCTGGAATCCTGCGAGAAGGAACTGCTCTCCTCCTGCCAGGGGAGAGCCTGCTGGGCAAGGGTGCCCGTGAGCTTCCCCTCCGAACATTCGGTGGACATAGGCTTCGGCCCTGTCGAAAGCGTTTCTCTGGCAAAACACCTCAAAGGCTGTCACAGCGCCCTGCTCTTCGCCGCCACCATCGGCATAGGAGCAGACAGGCTCGTGGTCCGCTGGAGCCGCCTTCGCCCCAGCCGGAGCGCGGTGCTCGACGCACTGGGCTCTTCCGCCATCGAATGCTGGTGCGACGACGTGGAGCGTGAACTCACGAAGGACGAAGAGAAGCACTGCGACCGCTTCAGCCCCGGCTACGGCGACTTCCCCCTGCACCATCAGAAAGATTTCATGCACTGCCTCGACATGGGCCGCCTGCTCGGCATAAGCCTCAGCGATTCCCTGCTCATGAAGCCCTCCAAGTCGGTGACGGCCGTCATCGGCCTTGGCGCATCGGCGCGCACCTGCGGAAGCAAGTGCATGTTCTGCGAAAAGAAAAACTGCATCTACCGAGAGGTCATGGTATGAACCTGCTTGAAAAAATACGCACTTCGCGCACCTACTGCGACGGCGGAATGGGCACCCTGCTCCAGGCCCGCGGCCTCAAGCCCGGCGAACTGCCCGAACGCTGGAACCTTGCCCGCCCCGAAGACATCATCGGCATACATCAGCAGTATCTGGAAGCCGGTTCGAACATCATCACGGCCAACACCTTCGGCGCGAACGTGCTGAAATTCGGCGACGAGCTCGAAGACATCATCGTCGCGGGCCTCAACAACGTGCGCACGGCCATCAGCCGCCTCGCCCCGGAAAAGCAGGCAGACCGCTTCGCCGCCTTCGACATCGGCCCTCTGGGCAAGATGCTCCAGCCCCTCGGCGAACTGCCCTTCGAAGACGCCGTGGAGATCTTCGCCAAAAGCATACGCATAGCCGCCCGGCATGGTGCCGACCTCATCTTCATCGAAACGATGAACGACTCCTACGAGGCCAAGGCCGCCGTGCTCGCCGCCAAGGAGAACTGCGACCTGCCCGTGTTCATCACCTGCGTCTATGACGCGCAGGCAAAACTCATGACCGGCGCCGACCCTGCCGCCATGGTGGCCATGCTCGAAGGGCTCGGCGTGGACGCCCTCGGCATGAACTGCTCCCTGGGCCCGGACCAGATGCTCCCCATCGTTCCCCGCCTCGCCGCCGAGACCAGCCTGCCGCTCATCGTGAACCCCAACGCAGGCCTGCCCCGCTCTGAGAACGGAAAAACCATATTCGACGTGGACGCCGAATACTTCTCCGACGTCATGGTGAAGATAGTCGAAGCCGGAGCCTGCCTCGTGGGCGGCTGCTGCGGCACGACGCCGGAATACATACGCCGCACAGTGATGAAGACTTCCGGCCTGCCCTACCGTCTGCCGGAAAAGAAGACGCACACCGTCGTTTCTTCCTACACGCATGCCGTGCGCATCGGCGAAGAGCCCATCCTCATCGGCGAACGCATCAACCCCACGGGCAAGAGCCGCTTCAAGCAGGCCCTGCGCGAAGGCGACATCGACTATATCCTTAATGAAGGCGTGCGCCAGCAGGAAGCCGGGGCGCATATCCTCGATGTAAACGTAGGCCTGCCGGAAATCGACGAGCCTGCCATGATGCTCAGCGTGGTTCGTGAGCTTCAGGCCGTTTCCGACCTGCCCCTGCAGATAGATACCGTGGACCCCGCCGCCATGGAAAAAGCCATGCGCGCCTGCAATGGCAAGCCGCTGGTGAACTCCGTGAACGGCAAGCCCGAAAGCATGGAGGCCGTGTTCCCGCTGGTGAAGAAGTACGGCGGCGTGATGGTGGCCCTGACCATAGGCCCGAACGGCATTCCCGAAACCGCCGAAGGCCGCTATGCCATCGCCGTCGACATCGTAGCCAAGGCCGAAGCCTATGGCATAGACCGCCGCAACATCGTGGTCGACCCGCTGGCCATGGCTGTCTCCTCCGACCCGCAGAGCGCCAACGTCACGCTGGAGAGCATACGCCTCATCGAAGAACGCCTCGGCGTACACACCAGCCTCGGAGTGTCCAACATCTCCTTCGGCCTGCCGAACCGCGACTTCGTGACCTCCACCTTCTTCGCGCTGGCCCTTCAGACCGGGCTCGACGCCGCCATCATGAACCCGTTCTCCGTGGAGATGATGAAAGTCTACCACAGCTACCGCGCCCTTCGCGGCATGGATGCCAACTGCACCGGCTATATCGGCTTCGCCTCCGGCATCAGCACGCAGGCTGCGGCCGGCAACGCCGCAAATCCCGCCGTCGCTGCTGCCGACTCCGCCGAGCCGCTCAAACATGCCGTCATCAAGGGGCTGAAGGAAAAGGCCGGTGCGCTCGCCGCCCAGATGGCCGCAGAGATGGATCCGCTGGACGTGGTGAACGGGCAGATCATCCCGGCCCTCGACGTGGTGGGCAAGGGCTTCGAAGCCAAGACAATGTTCCTGCCCCAGCTCCTCATGAGCGCAGAGGCCGCCAAGGCCGCCTTCGAAGCCGTGAAGGCAGCCATGCCTGCCAGCGGCCAGCCCAGCAAGGGCAAGATAGTGCTGGCCACCGTAAAGGGCGACATACACGACATCGGCAAGAACATCGTGCGCACGCTCCTCAGCAACTACGGCTACGAGGTCATCGACCTCGGCAAGGATGTCCCGCCGCAGAAGATCGTGGACTGCGCCCTTGAAAACGACGTGAAGCTCGTGGGCCTTTCCGCCCTCATGACCACCACTGTGCCCGCCATGGAAGAGACCATAGCCCTGCTCCGCAGATCCGGCGCACGCGCCAAGGTCGTGGTGGGCGGCGCCGTGCTCACGCAGGAATACGCCGACATGATCCATGCCGATCACTACGCCAGGGACGCCATGGAGACCGTGCGCTATGCCGAAGAGCTGTTTGCCGAATAAAAAACGCGCCAGTCCTGACGGCTGACGCGCAGAAATGCCGGGGATGCCCCGCTAAAGAGCCTGTTCCAGCGAGAATCGGATGGGGATGACCGTCCGGCTGGGCAGGCTCTTTCCGTTTTCAGTATAAGGACGGAAGGAAGAGCGGCGTATGGCCGCGCAGGCCGCATCGGACAGCAGGCGATGCCCGCTTTCGAGGACTTCGATATCGCGGACCGTTCCTGCATCGTCCAGAAAGACGCGGAGTTTCACCAGTCCGGAAATGCCTGCGCGGCGAGCCTGCAGAGGATAGACAGGACGGCTGAAGCTCGTGAAGGCCGGGCCGCAGGGCTTGCCGAAAGGCACATCCGCCACTCCGGAAGATGAGATGCCAGACTGAGCCGGGGACATTGGAGCCTCAGCTGGACCAGCCGAAACAGCGGAAGCAGTCTCGGCCGCCTTGGCCGGACGCTCCGCACGCGGCCGGGCTTTCTTCGCTTCGACCTTGGCCGGACGTTTCTTTGGCGTCCGGAGCTCCGGCTTCTTCGGTCCAGCAGGCTTCACCGCTTCACTTTCTATCTCTTCTGCGGGAGCCGCGACTGTTTTTTCCCGCTGAGCCGGAACACCGCTCGTTCCTGCGCTCTCTCCACGGCAGGGAACAGGCAGAGACACGAGCGACAGGCTCAGCGGCCCGGCATTGCCGGGATTCTCGCCACGAGGAAGAGCATAGAGCAGGCCTGCCGCCAGAGCCGCATGCAGGGCGAAAGACAGCGCACACGCAAGGAGAGTCGCTGTTTTTTTTCTTTCTGCAGGGGCGGCGAGTTCCATCAGTCCTTTTCCCGGTGAAGGATGTCCACAAGCTGTTCGAGCGCGTCAAGAGCCCGGAGCGAAGGCCGGGTGAACATGTCGGCATCCACAGCATAGACGCGGCTCAAGGCAAGTTCAGGCGGCAGGGAAGCGCCGTCGATGCGCTTCGGCAGCCCTGCCCTGCCCGGATGCATGCTCGAAACGAGAACGACATCCGGCGCGAGCCGGGCCAGCCCCTCCCTGCCAAGCACAGGATAGACAGCATTCCCCTGCGCCGCAACAGCGCACACAGCCCCTGCCTTCTCTATGAGATGAGCGATGAACGTCCCCTGCGCGGCGGCCATGGCCGGCTTCTCCTGAACAAGAAAGAGCACGGAGGGACGCTTCCCGGAATCTCCGGCTGAAACCTCGATGTGCTCCAGCCTCATCCTCACGCTTCGAACGAGCTCCTCCGCTTTTTCAGGGACGCCCAGCACATCGCCAAGGCGCGCCAGCTCTTGCAGAAGCCCTTCGAATGAGCGGATATCGAGCATCATGGTTTCCGCCCCTGCCGCCTCCAGCCGCCGGAGCAGCGCCGGAGGAGTCCCGTCGACAACTCCCACGCAAAGTTCCGGCTCAAGGTTCAGCGTCTTTTCCAGCGAAGGCCTGTGGAACGGGCCCACATCCGGCACAGACGTCAGCTCCGGCCCGGCTTCGCCGCTCTTCCCCACGATGCGCTCCCGGCAGTCCAGAGCCAGCAGAAGCTCGGCCACACTGGGCGCAAGCGCGACTATCCTCTGCGGGAGGGCCCATGCCGTCTGCGGCAGGACCAGGAATGCGAGCAGGCAGAAAACGCGAAGCATGGCTGTCAGAACTTATAGGTGAAGCCGCCGTACACAGTCCGGCCCGGCAGAGGATAACCCATGCTCACGGCATAACAGCGGTCCGTAAGGTTGTTCACGCCAACATAGAGGTCGAGGCTTTTCGTGGCATGCAGGGTGAACCTTGCATTCAGCACAGCATAGCTCTCCTCCTTGTCCGGTCCGCCCTGAATCTGAGTGCCGGTGAAACGGGCGTTCACATCGAGCCATGCCCTGCCCCAGCCGAGACCGAGACCGGCCACCGTGCTGTGATGCGGCAGATACGTCACCTTACTGCCGTCGCCATTCTCCATCTTGGTGAATATCTCGGAGTTGAGATAGGGAGAGACTTTGAACTTTCCGAACTCGCCCTTCCAGGCCAGTTCGAGGTCGAAGCCGTTCAGCCTCTGCGAAGCCACGTTCTTCCAAGTGGAAGGCTCGCCGCCATAGCCGTAGACGCCGGAGATGCGGTCCTCATACCAGCTCTGGAAATACATGAGTTCGGCACGAAAGCCGCCGTACTGCAGTTCGAAGCCGCACTGGGCGGAAAGGCAGGTCTCGGCTTCAAGGTCGGGATTGCCCACATAATGCCCCCACGCTCCGCGGTAATCGCCTGCGAGGTTGACAGCCGTGGGGGCAACGAAGGCCGTGCCTGCGCTGGCCTTGAGCCCCAGCCAGTCCGTGAGCCAGTACACGCCGCCCAAATTCCAGCTCACGTTCTCGAAGTCCTTCGACGTGCGAGTCTGGACGACGCCCTTGTTGCCTTTGAGCGTTCCAGAATACCTGTCGTAGCGCAGGCCGCTGAACAGCGTGAAGGCATCTGCCTCATGGCGGTACTCGGCAAAAAGGCCGAGCACGTCGTTCCGGGAGTCGGGCTGACCGATGGACTCGCCGCCCATCTTCTCGCGAATATTGGCAAAATCCGCACCTATGGAAAGCCTCCCCCTGTCTCCAAGGGAAAAGGCGGCGGTCAGACGCGTCCCGGCCGTATAGGTAGTATAGCGGGATTCTTCGCTGGAAATGTAGCGGTAGACGTTCCTGTTCCCGTACAGGGCGGCGCTGAAGGAATGCCCGCCGTCCGTGCTGTGTTCGACCGCACCGGAAAGATGGCTGTAGTGCAGGCCGATGCGGTCCGACGGAGTCGCCCACGACGTGCTTCCCGGGCTTCCGGTATCGTAAACGGAACGATGCAGTCCCACCAGATGGACGGAGGACGGCCCGCGCGACCATGTGAGAGCGGCTCCGGCATCAGTATCGGCCGTCTCAGTATTATCGTAGGCGCGACCGCCGCCGGCCTCATAGTCTCCCCGCCTGGAAGAGCGCACTCCCAGTGCCATGCCCCACTCTTCGGAAAGTGCGCCATGCAGGCCTGCGTATCCCTCAGCCTGATCGAAACGCCCATAGGACGCCCCCACCTCGCCGCGCATCTCGCCCTTGCCCCGCCTCGTTATGACATTGACGACGCCGCCCATGGCAGACGAACCGTAGAGAACGGAGGCCGGGCCGCGCACTATCTCGATGCGGTCCACGAGAGCGAAGGGGATGGCGGAAGCGTTGCCGGAGGAAGAGCGCAGGCCGTCGATAAGCATGACCACCCTGTCGCCCAGCACAGAGCTTGCGCTGGCCCCGGAGCGGAAGCCGCGCAGGCCGACGCTCGAAAAAGCGCCGGGCTGGCTGGTACCGCTTCCGGGAACATAGTGCGAGAGGGCCTCCTCTACACTGCGTATGCCGGCCCTGTCCAGCTCCTTGCGGCTTATCAGCTGAACGCTGGCCGGGAGCTTCTTCGCCTCCGCGCTCTCCACAGTCGCACTGACGACGATCTCAGGGAATTCTGTTTCGACTGCCTCGCCCTCTGCCAGCGCATTCCCGCAAGCAGAAAACAGCACTGCGCTCGCAAGTAAGGAAGCGAACATTTTTCCAGACATAGAGCCTCCCTGCACATCCTTTTAGCAGGATATATTTATATCTGGATTTCTTGATATTGATAAACACTTCCCCTGTCAATCACGCAGTGCTCTCTTTTCCAACGAGAACGGGGCTATGCCCTGCGGGAACGCAGCATGAGCCACAGGCCAGCGGCCAGCAGAGGCAGGCAGAGCACCTGTCCCATGGTCAGCCAGCCGCCGAAGAGATAGCCAAGCTGGACGTCGGGCATGCGGTAGAATTCCACGAACATGCGGCTCAGCGCGTACAGCACGGCAAAGAGGCCAGCTACCGAACCGCGCGGGCGGGGCTTGGAGGAGTATATCCAAAGGATGATGAAGGCGAGGAGCCCTTCGAGCCCGGCCTCATAAAGCTGGGAAGGGTGGCGCGGCAGAGAGCCCGCATGGGGGAAGACCATGCCGATGGGAGCATCCGTCACCCGCCCCCAGAGTTCGCCATTGATAAAATTGCCTATGCGCCCGAAAAGCAGGCCCGTAGGCACAACCGGGGCGACGAAATCCAGGATCTCGACAAGGGTCTTGCCACTGCGGCGGCCCCAGAGCCAGCTCATAGCGACGACGCCGAGCAGGCCGCCATGGAAGGACATGCCGCCGTTCCAGAGCTTGAACATCTCCAGCGGCTTGGCCAGATAGAAAGGAAGATCATAGAACAGCACATAGCCAAGGCGGCCGCCGAGGATGACGCCGAGCATGACCCACGTCACATAGTCGTCCACCTGCTCGGCCTTCCAGCCCGACCAGGGGCGGGAGGCGCGCCAGCGGCCGAGTATCCAGCCCACGGCAAAGGCGAACACATACATGAGGCCGTACCAGTGCAGCTGCACAGGGCCTACGCTGAGGGCGACGGGGTCTATATTGGGATACTGCATCTTCGTTCTCCTTGATGGAATTCCCCATACCATAAAAGGCTGGCATCTTCCAGCAGGCCGCGCCGGCAGAAAAGGCTTTACGCCATGCCCGCCCTGAGCTATTTTCCAATAAGGACTGAATTCATGGAGCCGCCATGCGATCACAACGCCAGTTCCCTACCTCGCCCTTCATTCTCGGCCTCATCGGCCTTTCCTTCTGCCTTTGGGTACAGTTTTCCGGAGGAACGGCGCTCTGCCTCACGGACGGCTGCGCCCTGTTCCAGGACTTCAGCCTGGCCGGAGTCTCCCTCTGGACAGCCGGCTCCGCCTTTTTCGGCCTCACGCTCGCACTCTGCGCACTGCGCCTTCCCAATGCAGCCCGGCTCCTTTCCGGAACGGCCCTTGCGGCCGACATCCTGCTCATGGCCGTCATGAGCTTCACCGCCCCCTGCGCGAACTGCCTCATCGTCGGCCTGCTCATCGCGCTAACGTTCTTCTCCCTCCTTCGGGAGACCGCCCTGCACAAGCGCGCCCGCCGTTCTCTGCTCCTTCTGGCGTGGGCCCTGCTCTTCACCGTCAACGCAGGCGGCATCCTGCGCGACGCTTCTGAACTGTGGTCGCCGCTCCCCCGACCAGAGCAGACCTCCGTTCAGGTCTTCTTTTCTCCCAGCTGCCGCGCCTGCCAGACACTTGCCGGGCGATCCTCTTCCCTGCCCGATGCCGCATGGTTCCCCGTAGCGGAAGACAGCCGCGACATCTGGCTCATCCGGGCCATGGCGAAACGCATCGCCGAAGGTCAGACTCTTGCCGACGCCATAGCCGGAGCCCATACGGACATCCCCGGCCTCGCCGACGCCCCGGACCTCATGGAACTGCCGGACTACCGCTTCGGTCTGCTGAAGCCGGAGATGATCCTTCTTCAGTTCCGCCTCTGGAAAAACCGCGCCCACGTCCTTGCCGCCGGCTCCGACCGACTCCCCTTCGTGGAATTCAGAGGCCTGCCCGCCTTCCTTCGCGAGGAAGCCCGCCCTTCCGCCCCTCGCAGGGAGGACTCCCCCCGGCCAGAACATGCCGAAGTGCCCGGCCTGGACCTTGGCGTAGCGGCTTTCTGCGGAGGGGAAAAGCAGCCCGGAAGCTGCGAAGATGACAATTCTGTAAAAAATTCACCTCGCCAGCCTTCCGCCCTCATCGACACAAGCGGCATGGCCCAATAGCTTTCACAAAGTTTCTAAATTTTTTCAATCCTTCGATATCACTAACAAAACATTCCACTTTCGTCATAATGCCGACTTGTATCTTGCCGAATATTAAGCTAATATTCGACAAATTAGCGGCCTCTGGTCGGCCGTCTGATTTTCATCAACTTTCTAGCAGGCTTACATGGACATTATCGAACTGTGCAGCAGCCAGCGCAACGTGCTGGTGGAACGTTGGGTCAATCGTTTCTTCGCAAGCTATCCTCTGGACAGCAAAGGATTCATGCGCACGAACCGCGACCGTTTTGCCAATCCTGTCGGTGAAACGACCCGCATCGCCGCCGCCGTCCTCTATGACGCGGTCATCGGCAAGGAGGCCGATGCTGAAACCGTGAAGCAGGCGCTTCACGACCTCGTCTGGGTACGCGCCGTGCAGGACATGCAGCCCTCCAAAGCCGTAGGGGCCTTGTATCTGCTCAAGGAGATACTGCGCAGCGCGATCATGCCTGAGTGCCTGAAGTCGGAAAACTCCGGCGAAAAGATCCTGAACGAATACCTCGCCATGGAATCCCGCGTGGATACCCTGGGCCTCATGGCTCTGGACATGTATTCCGAGGCCCGTGAGCGCGTGTTCAGGATACGAGTGGAAGAAGTAAAGCGAAGCCAGTCGGCGGTGATCCGTCTGGCCAAGCTTCGGAGGGAGCAGGAAACTGCTCCTGAAACTGAAAATCGAGGGGTAGAGGAATGACCATCGCATTTGCGGCAACTCTGCTTATCCTGTTTATAGGATGGGCGGGGTCAGCACTTGGCCTGCAGTATCTGCTCGGCGTTATTTTACCGCTGGTAGCGG
>JAFQPD010000146.1 GCA_017411945.1 Mailhella sp. | reverse complement strand
TCCTCCTAGTAATCAAACGCCCTATACTCTCCAGGCAGTTTGAGATCCTTCGTAACCATCACGTTGAAACGGTAGCCAGGGCGGATCTGAAGAGTCGGAGAGATGTTCAGATTCTTCTGAAGCATTTGAGCCATCGCATTACCCAGCGTCTGGCCAAGAGCTTCACTCAGGGCATCTCCTGCCCTTTGATTGTCGGAGTTGTCGTTATCGTTATCCTGACTCAGAGAAACACCAGCGATGACGCCAGAAAGCAGGATCGCGCTGCCGAAAATGCGGAAGTAGTGGTTATCGACCTTATCCTTGAATCCGGCATAGCCTGCCTGATCAGCTCCGGGCATAGCCTCAATATCGAGCGTCTTGCCATCAGGGAAAACCAGTCGTTGCCACGCCATCATTACGCGGTTCTGACCATAGGCCACGTCACTCGCATAGGAGCCAACAAGACGCGTTCCCTGCGGTATCAGCAGACTTCTACCAGTTGCGGAGTCATAGACATTCTGTGAGACCTGGGCCATGACCTGACCGGGCAAGTCGGAATTGATTCCGGAAATCATAATGGCCGGAATGACAAAGCCAGCCCTCACAAGGAACGGGGAAGCAGGCGTTTCAAGCTCGTTATTCAGCGTCCAGCGATTCTGTCTGTCGAACTGACCAAAATCTTTTCCCTTACTGCCGCCAAGCGCAAAGGAACTCCCGACTCCAACTCTGGAAGAAGTACCATCGGCAGGAAGACCAGATTTAATCCGGGCAAGTTTAGCTTGATAGACGGCAGTAGGATCTCCACTGGCCACTGCCTGCTGAAGTGCGGGATCTGCTTCGCTGGCATAGGCTGTCGCTCTGCGAGTCGCAGAAGGAATCGACTGTCCGGCCACAGAGAGACGAGCTTTTAAAGCCGCTTCCAGATGACGGGCTTTCTCGCCTCTGATGCGCTCCATTTCAGGAGACAGGCGGCGTGGAGCTACTTCTCGTCTGATGGCAACAGCAGGAGCTTCCGATTTCGGCGTGACTTCAGCCTTCTTCTCGACAACAGGTTCAGGCTTCGTCTTTGCGGCAGGAGTAAATCTGTTATGCGTCTGCTCCGTCAGCTCTTTGGCAAAAGCCATAGCAGGAGCGCTTTTTTCAGGAGTTTCCTGAGCCGCAGCTTTCACCTGCTGCTGTTCGGTTCTGTCGTAGGCTACATAGCCGATCACGACAGCAGTCGTGACGCCGATAGCCCCAAGAATGGCAAGAGGCGCACCCGTCAGGCGGCGACCGCCTCCAGACGGAATCGTTTCAGGAGAACGCAGATCCTCTTCCGTTTTCTTTTTCCAAATCGACTTCAGATCGGAGAACTTCATATGCCGCCTCTCTTGATCTCGACCTTTGTCTGCTTGCTGCCGACACCGGCTATCAGAACGCCATAGTCAAAGAGGGCATCAATGATGTACCGATCCCCCTGAAGGCGGTAGTTCACCATGAGTTCTTCACCGTCACGGATGGCAAGAAAAGTCGGTGCTTCCATCTGCTTCATGGAGTTCGGCATCTGAATGATGGTCTTCACACCATCGTTATAGACACGAAGAGGCTTCCAGGAGGCAGAACCGGAAATCGTATAGTTGAAGTCCAGCTCCTTCAGGTATTCTCCCGTTTCCGGAATCGTATTGGCCTGCTTTTCTTCCCGCTGAGTCTGGGTGACTGTCGTAAATCTTGCCTGCAATTCTTCAGGATAGATGAACGACACACGAGCCATGTACTGCGTCTGATGAGACTTAAGCTGGAAATGATATGTCCGGCGATCCGTGGCCACGATGAGAGAAGTTTCAAGTCCGGCATCCGTGGGCTTGATAATGATATGCTGGATTTCTCCTGCTCCCGATCCCGTTACGGCAGGTTCGATCAACCATCGAGCTGAGTCACCCGCATGGATGGAGTTCACTTTCTCTCCGGGCTGAAGCGCAATATCCGTAACCTGAAGAGCCGCGCACACGATGGAAGGCTGCATGGCTCCGTACAGGTACTTGATTTCACCATTGGAGCCAGGGACAGGACGCAGCTTAGAGCGGGAGGATTGCTGCCACTGCTGGGAGAGCTTCAAGGCGTGCTGTTCGGCAGGAGTAAGGATCGGGTTCGTCCCCAGATACAGAGACTCCAGAGAAGGCAGTTCCGGAAACGAGTTCTGAGCCGCAATCACACCAGAAGGAAAAACGATGCTGGCCATCATGGCCGGAAGGATAAATTTCTTGATCATCACTGAGTCCTGCAAATTCTGTTGAGATGTTTGGCTACACTGCGGACATACCGCCGTTGCCGTTCTGGAGTTGGGGAGTGATAAGCTCCCACAGCTTTCCATGAGAGACCATGTTGCCGGATGGAGTTGGCCAACACCCAGACTCCGATCAGCACGTTATTCCGTGGCTCCAGAGCTGTTTCTGGAGATATTTGAAACTTACGAAGCCACTGCGAATTGATCTGCATCAGGCCAACGTCATACGAGCGAACATCGTATTTTTTGATAATGCTCAGAGCCTCGTCCTTGCTGCTTGCCTGAAAGGTTTTTCCAGCCACGTTGACGGCCCAAGGATTTCCCCCAGACTCCTGAAGGGCGATCGCTTGTACCAGCGCCTTTGGAACTCCATACTTTTTGCACGGAGCATCAAAGACATCCGCCGAAGAGGCGGTACTTGCTTCGGCAAGAAGCAGGATTAGGGCCAGAACCAAACGCTTCATCACTTCCTCAAGGGGACGGAAAGACTGAACTGTTTGCCGTCAGATGCCTGAATGTGCCAGTAACCGATGGCAGTCTTTCCCGATTCAATGACATCGGTTTGATAGCCAAGAACGACAGAAGCGCGTTCTGCTATGGCTGAAACGGCATATCCGGCACGGCGGAGAGAATGTTCCAAGGTTGCCGCAAAAACTTCAGCCTGTTTTCCACCGTTTGGCATCACGCAAAGAACGGTGGAACCCGCTGGATAGACTTTGGAGATTTCGTCCGCTGCACGTTCTCCGAGAACAACTGCATAGGAAGGCAAACGACTGCTCAATCCATCTTCGGCCTTCATAGATGCCGGTTTGACCGCACATCCTGAGAGCATTCCGGCTAAAATGGTAAAGACTATGAGCCGTTTCATAAGGCCCCCATCTGCTTTGCCCAGTTGAAGTCACGGACATAAATTCCCAAAGGATTCTTTCTGATCTGATCTTCAGAAGTATCCGCAGTGGGAGGCACGGCATAGACAGTAACAAGCGCTCTCATTCTATCCCGACCTATCAGAGATCCCTGTCGGTCATGGATGATTTCAACCCAGTCCACCTGCCAGGTCTCGGCAGTCTGAGCTATGCAGGAGATGATTTCCGTAGTTACCGTGACCTTGGCAGCTCTTTGAAACGGCGTGGATTCCGGAGTCCCGTTCAACCAGGAGTTCATCTTCATCGTTGCAGCATCATTGGTGTTCAGATGGGCATAAACACGGAAGATAGCTTCCCTCTGAAGAGCCACGTCAGGAGTCACCATTCGAGCATCAGTAATCCAGGAGGCGAGAGTCGCATGAACAACACGCGAGTCCACCTTTCCAGCTCTGTCGGCTCGACTTACCGCTACTGCCTGCCCCAGCTTGTCCACCTGTACGACATAAGGAACGAACTTTGACTGCTGGGCTATATAAAGAGACCCAGCCACAGCACCCATAGCAATGATGAGACTGAGGATGCCCATCACCATCCAGCCGAAGCGAGAAGAGAGGAACATCTTCTCACGGTCATTCAGGAAGCGCCGCGCATTGAAAAAGGGGTTATCTTTCACGTCTTATTTCCTCATCAAGTTCAAGATGTTCCAATTTGTCCGTGGAAATGGCCACGCCTCGTTCTTCAAGCCATTTCGACTGCCACTCTGTCGGATAGCTTTTTTCGAGAGCCTTGATTTTCAAAACTGTGTCTCGATCGGAGACGCCCACAAAAGACAACGCCAAAGGCTGAATGGCCAAATCGAAAAGCCGGCTTCCGTTGGCACAAGTGAGGTAGTATTGCCTCTTCGGTATTGCCCCGGCGATGATGTTCACCTGATGAAGATTCAGTCCCATTTTCAAATAGACTTCCTTCACACCGTCATTCCGGGCGAAGGGATTGGGAAGGAAAATCTTGGTTGCGGTGGATTCGACTATGGCGTCAAAAATCTTCGTTCCAGAAGCATCGGAAAGTGACTGCGTAGCCATGATGACCGCTGCGTTCAGCTTTCTCAGAACTTTCAGCCATTCCTTGATTTTTTCGCAGAAAACAGGATGAGAAAGAGCGACCCAGGCTTCATCAATGATGATGAAAGCAGGCTGACCTTTCAGAGAGCGTTCGATTCGGCGGAACAGGTACATCAGAACAGGCAAGAGCCACTTCTCGCCAAGGTTCATCAGGGCTTCAATTTCAAAAGTCGTCAGATAGCCGCCGAGATCCAATCCGTCCGTTTCGGCATCGAGCAGATTGCCCATCGAACCGGCCACGGTATATGCCTGAAGTGTCGTTCGGATCATGGAGTTCTGCACAAGGCCAACGAAGTCCGTGAGAGTACGGCCTCCATTCTCGTGCATATCTTCCAATACTCTAAGAATTTCGTTTCTGAGTCCGGGACTCAGCTCCTGACCGTTCAGAACAAGGATGTCTTCGATCCAGTTCTGAGCCCATGCCCTGTCCGCAGGAGTTTCAAGGAACTGAAGAGGTGCAAAGGAGAGCTTGGAATCGTCTCCGGCCACCTCAAAATGCTGACCGTCCATGCCTTTCGTAAGAGGATAAAGCGACAAGCCTTTGTCGAACGCAAAGATCGTTGCGCCTTTGTATCGAGGCATCTGCATGATGAGCTGCCCAAGCAGCGTGGACTTGCCGGAACCGGTCGGGCCAATGATAAGCGTATGGCCGAGATCGTTGACGTGCAGATTCAGGCGGAACGGACTGTTACCTGTCGTCACGCAGTACATGAGAGCCGGAGAATTCGGAGGGTACATCTTGTTCGGACACATGGATGCCCCCGTCCAAATCGTACTGGCCGGGATAAAATCGGCCAGATTCATAGTATTAATGATAGGACGGCGGACGTTTTCAACTCCATGCCCAGGCAAAGAGCCGAAGAAGGCGTCCATGGTGTTGACCGTTTCAATACGGCTGCTGAAGCCGAGATTTCGGATCTGCTTGTCGAGCTTCAAAGCGTTCCGTTCCAGAACGTCCATCTGCGGATCCATAAGAACGATAACGCTGGTGTAATAACCGGCAGCGACCTGATTCGACTTGACTTCAGAAATCGCAGTCTCAGCGTCTTCCGTCATCATCACGGCATCAGTATCGACCGGGCCGTTCAAATGGAAAATCTGATCAATGATTCCCCGCTGTTTCTGGCGCCACTTTCTCCGATACTTTTCGATATGGCTCTCTGCGGTATAGGAATCCAAAGCTATCCAACGGCTTGACCAGCGATACTGGACGTTGAGATCAGCCAGTGCCGAAAGGATCCCAGGATAGGACTCCGAGGGAAAACCTTCGATAGCAACGACTTCAATAAAATTGTCGCCTATCTTGGGAATGATCCCACCGTAGAACTCCTGACCGCCGAGAACTGCGTCCAGATATACGGGGCAGGCGGGAAGACTGACAGGATGCCTCTTGCCGGTTATACAGAACTGGAGATGAGACAGGAAATTGTCGTAATACTGAAGAGAACCGTCTTCGTTCTGAACCGTGAAGCTTTTGAGACGCGACAGCTTGAAAACAGCCGAAAGACGAGATTCAAGATGAGTCAGATCTTTCTTGAACCCTTCAAGAAGTTTCTGCCCGCGCACAGAAGCCGTGATTTTTTCACCCTGATCCTCGTACATGAGTTCGACAAATTTTGTCTGGGCCAGCAGAGGGGGAAGGAACGTCATCGAGAGAACGAAATACCCTTCGTAAAGATCTCCCTGTTTTTCAAAGAAGCGTCTGCGCTCCTCATCAGCCAGTGCAGGAAGCCAATGAGGGAAGCGGGACTGCCCCTTCTGGATATAGCGCTCGGAAGGCTGACGCACGGCATCAATATGAAACATCCAGCCGTCTCCGAACTCTCGAAGGATGTTGTTCAGCAGAGTGCTGTCGTTGACCAGTTCATCATCCGAGCTGCTTTCCTGGTCTCTGGCTGAATACATCCAAGCGGCCATGAACGCGCCGTTTTTGCAAAGCAGGATGCCGTCCTCAATCATAGAGGAATACACCAGCAAATCGGCAAGCCCAGCTCTGGTATCCGCCTTTCTGGCCTTTTTATTTCTGCATATAGCAAAAATCAGCATAAGCACCAGAACGAGAAAACAAACGGCTATCCCGCCAAGCATGAAAGGAACGGACAGTTCCATAAGGACTCCTATTTATATTCTCGTGAGCTGGTACAGAAGGGAGTGGAACGAGCCGGAGCGTATTCGGGATACTTCCGGTATCGCAAAAAGACATGACGCATCTGGGGATCCGCTTTGGCCATGAGGCGCAGCATGAACAGCGCTCCAAACCAAAGCGAGATCCCGAAGATCGTCGCCACCCATTTCTGGGCAGAAAAGATAAGGGCGCAGGCTATGAGACCGGACATCATCACCAGTTCTCGGTCGCCACCAAGAAAAAGATTGTCGCGGGACAAAGAGCGATGAATCACCACAGTCCGAAGAGCCATTGAGAAACCCCTTTATTCTACGTCCACGAGTTCCACGGGAATGACAGCGCCCTTGCCGAAGAACGTACTCATAATGTTGTTTGCACCGATGATCAGAGCCATCACCAGAACGAGGAAGATCAGAGAACGGAAAAAGCCGTTCAGATCACCACCGAAAATCAGCGCACCACCGGCAACGACAATGCCGATAAGAGACAGGGAAAAGGCCACAGGGCCGGTAACAGAACTTCTGAGGCTTTCCAGCCAGGACTCATAGGGCAGATCGCCGCCCGTACCGACCGAAGCCAGGGCATCCGTTGCCGTACCTATAAGCAAGGCTGCCGCCAGAAGCGCAAAGGTGAACATCCAAGTTTTCATCCAACTCTCCTCAATCAGCCCACGGGCTTCAGATCGTACTCGCCGGAGTGATGATCGTAGCCACGCACTTCGAGCAGTTCTTTGACCTTTCGGCCCTGCGGGGTTTTAGTGATGAACACGATCAGATGAACGGCTTCACCGATCACCTCTTCGATCGCTTTAGGGGCATAAGGGTTGCGAGACACAAGTCCGCGAACACGAGAAAGAGCCAGACGTGCAGAGTTTGCGTGAAGCGTTGCTGCCCCGCCTTCGTGGCCAGTGTTCCAGGCATCAAGCATATCGAGCGCGGCGTGGTCTCGAACTTCGCCAACAAGAATCCGATCCGGACGGAAGCGGAGAGCCTGCTTCAAGCAGTCCGTCATGGAAACTGTTGACGTGGTGTGAAAAAGAACAGCGTTGGGAGCCTTGCACTGAATTTCGCCGGTATCTTCGATGACAAAGAATCTCTGATTCGAGTCCTGACGAACCATTTCCGCGATAAGGCCGTTGAGCAGTGTCGTTTTGCCACTGCCAGTGCCGCCAACGACCAGGATATTGCGCCGCCGTCCTATGGCGTCACACAAAAAATCATACTGGCTGGAAGACAGCGTTCCGGCTTCCACATAGTCACTGAGCAGAAACACCCGACTGGCCTTCTTGCGTATCGCAAAGCAAGGAGCGGAAACCACGGGAGGGAACACACCGGAGAATCGAGAGCCATCAAGAAGCAGTTCGCCGTCCACCTGGGGAGATTCACGAGTCAGCTCTTTGTCCAGGCATGAAGTTACCTGCCGCATGAATGTTTCTGCTTTGGAAGGCGTCATCGTGCCAATGACCTGCATGGGTTCACCGAAGCGTTCACACCAGAGCTTGCCATCGTGGTTCAGCATGATTTCGCAGGTATTCGGATCAGAGAGCGCGGCCAGCAGATCAGGGCCAGCGTATCGGCGCAGAGATTCCAGATTGCGAGAAAGCGTAAGGTTATCCATCGTGCTGCTCATACGGCGGCCCTCATGGCGGAAAGTCTTCTCATCTCGGTATAAAGCGCCCCATTGCCGAACTTGGCTCCGTCTTGGGCGGTCAGCGTGATTCCCTTTCGATGCAGATCACGCCAAAAAGCACCGATGACGCCTTTCTCGGCAGGAGAAAGGTTACGGGCTATAGACGATACGAACGAGGTGATCCCCTGAGTTTCTTCAGGAGTTTCTTTGATTTCAGGAGCTTTCATCGTGAGTTCAGGCTGCTGAACCGATGCCGAAACAGCAGGAACAGCCTTGGGAGCCGACTTGTACTCAACGTAGTCCCCATCGAGCCAGCGTTCTCCCTGGAGAAAATATTCCAGCGAAGGAATATAGCGAATTTCCTTACCAGCCCAGGACGTGTTCATCTTGAACGAGATGCAGTCGAGCAGGCAGTCGATGGACGGAAGCACTCGCTTCATTTTGAAAAACGTGGACTTCGCCAGTCCAAAGGCTTCCTTCTTCGGGTAAGCAGCCCAAAGCTTTTCAAAAGTTCTCATAAGAGAAGATTCTCCCCCCACCCCGCAGGCAGCGGAGGTGCCGCGTAGCGGCCTATGTGTGGTGACAGGCGGAGTGGTGGATGCGGCAGAGTTGAGCAGCCTCTTTTCACCTTCAAACCCATGAGGGGGTAAGGGGGAGAAATGTGTTTTAATATCTTTATAAATTTGTCTGTCTGTGGGGCAGACTTCTCGACAAGGCTCTCTGTCTGTGTGGCAGAGTTCTATGCCAGTTCTCTGAGCAGGCTGAGATGGCTTGGAGTCGGTCTGCCTGTCGCAGAGCTTCGTGGAAGAAGACGGGCGCTGGGGATAGTAGCGCAAGGAAGAGGCGTACTTCGCCTTATTCTGCTTTTCCTGCTTCAAAAGGCCGAGTTCTTCCAGACGGCGAATGCTGCGAATGACAGTACGAACGCTGCACCCTATGAGTTGGGCAAGCGTTTCGTGGGAGGGCCAGCAAAAGCCCTTCCTTCCGGATAAGCTGTCGATCATGCAGTAGGTCATCTTTTCGTAGCAGTTCAGACTGGAGTTGTTCGCTATGTGAGCAGGGATGATGGAACGAAACACAGGCTTGCCGGAGCTGCTGGGCTTGCCGGACTTGGTGCCTTTTTTCTTGGAGCTTTTCTTCTTGCTCATGGTTTTCTCTTGTTAGTGTTTGCTCCAGAAAAAAGTGTGCAGAATAAGACCCTTAGTGTTGACACCGGATTGCACTTGGGGTATATTTTTCTCATCTCTTGTTAGTGGAGATGAGAAATCGTCTCCCCCCGAAGCCCTCATATTGGCGTATGAGGGCTTTACTTTTTTCTGAAGGCGTTACGCTATGTCATTGCATCTGCCTGTGGTTTGGGCGGTGTTTGGCTGCTCGTCAGGCCGGAGCCACCACGCTCCGACTACGCTCGAAGGCGTTTCGCTTTGGGAGGTTTTATGTCCATTAAAAAGCTCTATCCTCACGGTTTTCCTCCTTGTTACAAGCCTAAAAAACTAACCATATATGAAGTTCCTATTTTTGACGCTACTAAGTGTGTTTATATGAAACCTAACTTTGAGTTTCCCAGTTATCCTGTGATTACTGTTTGCACAGAATTGTTTCTTGAAATATGGAAAAATAAAGAATCATCGCCTCATTCGTGGAAAAATGATATGAAAATCAATTCATGCAAAACCGACAAATACTTTTCATATGGTATAAATAACCCTGTGCCGTGTGCCGTAGTCCATTTTTATGAAGGTAACGAGTTGCATCTGTTAGATGGAATTACTCGTACTATTTGGCTTTTGCTCCATAAGGCAAAAGCTTTTCCTTTGGCGTGTCCCCCTCAATATGCATACGAATTACGGAACAAAATTGGTGTTGAAGAGTCCAAGTTCCCACAAATCCTTTCCCACCCACGGGATTTTGTCTCTTTCCTTTCTTTCAAACTGAAAAAGTTCTTCTAATGCTTCTTTCACATCCTCAAAAAATAATTCATTGTCTTCTATCCATGATTCGACAAAGCCAATATTCTCTTGAAGAAGAGGGATTGACTTGATGAAGATGAGATGAATTCTGTTTTTATTTTGGATTTCTTGCAGGCGCTCTCCTTTACTTCCAAATATAATAAACAGTGAAGCCATAACCATAGATCTATGAACATAGGTATCTTTTTTTAATTTTATCACTCCTTTTACGATCTCCGAAGGAACAATGGCAAAACAACAGTCATTGATCGCGCTAAAAAACTGATGGATAGCTTCCGCATTTTTGATCATCCATTCCATTTCACGAAATAAGTCACTCTCGTGATTGAGCTTGGAGAGTATGCGTACAAAACTTCCAGCATCTGAAAGTCTTGTCTGTAACCCTTTTCCTCTGTGACCTGACTTATTACAGACATGCATGAATCGGTCATAAACGCGATCAATCATCATGCTCTCCTGAAATTTTAGATGAAGAGAACTCCATGTAGGCTCCTTCAATGCAGGGATTCCCAGGCCATTCTCTGGGAAACTTTCTGTCTCCTACCCATTCCGGCTTCAGAGGCAGTTCCATGAGGAGTAATAGGTTCATCAAAAAAATGTCCTGATTGCCGATCCAGGTCTCAATGAAGGGAAAGCGTTCCAAAAGCGCCGGCCTTTCATTCTGGAGAAACTCCAGAAGCTGACGGTTTTCATCAATGCGCTTCCAGATTCCCCGACCACCATCACATTCCGTGCAGTAAATCCTCAGTCGGTCAGGCATCCTTAAAGTTCTCCTGCCGCCCAGTCTCCGTGCAGATCGTTGAGATCCTCGAAGTCCAGCTCAGAGTCAGGGAATACGGGGAAGTAGCACAGCTCATGAGGGAGCTGGGGATTAACCTTTTCCACCTTGAGCAAGCCAAGATCCTTAAGGCGGCGAATCGAATTAGAAATTTTAGAAGCGGAACAGCCGATAAACATGGCCAAGGCTTTTTGAGGTATGGAGCAGCCGCTATAACCAGCGGAAAAATGAGCGATGGCGTAAAAAGTGTCCTTATCGGTCTGCGTCAAGTCGGAGTTCTTCATGACGTGTTCAGGAAGGCGGCACGGCGCAAAGGAGCGTGTCACCGATTCCAAATGATCAAGAATCTGTTCCAAGTTGGAATACTGAGTATCTACAGCCTCCTGTAAATCCTCAGTGTAGTCTTGGATGGATTGCAGAAGCGCTCCGATGTTTTTCAACGTCACTTTTTCCATAGTGCTTCACCCTTTTTACTGACGACGTCTGCTCAAACCCTTCAAGCCTATCTTGCAGCAGCCATGATCTGCATCTGAGTAGAAGGCTCCAGTGGAATATTGAACGTCTCGCAAGCTGCTAGAACCGCACGAGCTTCAGCCTTGCGGATTTCTTCCATCTGACGCTGGGCAAGAAAACCGGCAGCGTCAGGATATTTGACCACGATGAGATGTTCGACCTCACGAACAAATTCCATCTGCTGGGTCATATTTCCTCCCAGACGGGCGAAAAGAAGTTAAAAGAAAAGCCCCGAACACGGACGCAGGGGAGCAAATCCGTGTTCGGGGCAGTATGTGAAAAAAGAGAAATGGAGAGACGAGCAAAGCTATGCTCAAAAAGCATAGTCTTTACAAGGGAAGTTTTAAAACGTAAAACGACATCGAAGAGCTCTGTTTTTGCAGAGTTCTGCGATGTCGTTACATTTTCAAAGTGGCGTCCCCAAGGGGATTTGAACCCCTGTTGACGGCGTGAAAGGCCGCTGTCCTGGGCCGGCTAGACGATGGGGACGCATTGCGTGTTGAGATTTATTGCCAGAATCCGGCCTCATCGTCAAGCGTTTTTTCGCTGTCCGCACGCTTTTTTCTTTCCTTGCCTGCTTTTTCGTATTCTTCCCAAGTCTGCGGATCCCTTCTTTGCCACACGCCTTCATCGAACATCATACGCTCGATGACGGCCGCGGCTTTCTCCAGACCTGAGCCGGTAAGTGCGGAAACGGGAATGGCGTCCGGCCTGTCGAGCAGGAGAGCCACGCGGTCGCCTGCGGGCACGGCATCCCACTTGTTCATGAGGGTGATGCGCGGCACGCTCTGCAGTTCCATCTCGGCGAGGATGCGCTCCACGGACTCCATCTGCTGGTCACGCTCAGGATGCGAGGCATCCACCACATGGATGAGCAGATCGGCGGCTTCCAGCTCTTCCAGCGTGGCACGGAAGGCTTCGGTCAGCTCCTTGGGCAGGGAACGGATGAATCCCACGGTATCAGCCAGCACCAGCTCGCGTTCCTTGGGAAAACGCAGACGGCGCGTCGTGGGGTCGAGGGTGGCGAAAAGCTTGTTCTCAGAGAGCACGTCGGCCTTGGTCAGCGTATTGAGCAGAGTCGATTTGCCCGCATTGGTGTAGCCCACCAGTGCGGCCAGAGGAAGGCCCTGGCGAGCCCTCCTCGCCCGGGTATGGAAACGCTGGCGGCGAAGCTCGTCGAGCTCCTTGCGGATACGCGTGATGCGTTCGCGTATGCGGCGGCGGTCGAGCTCCAGCTTGGTCTCGCCACGGCCCTTGTTGCCGAAGATGCCGCCGGCAAGGCGGTCCAGTGAACGGTCGCGTCCGGAGAGACGCGGCAGGGAATACTGGAGCTGGGCCATCTCCACCTGAAGTTTGCCGGCCTTGGTCACGGCATGCTTGGCGAAGATGTCGAGGATGAGCTGGGTGCGGTCCATGACCTTGCGCTCGGTCAGTTCGGAAAGGCTGTTGAGCTGGGCAGGGCTGAGTTCGCCGTCGAAAATGATGAGCGAAGCCTGCCCCTGCAGGGCGAGCACTTCCAGTTCTGCCAGCTTGGCACGCCCGAGGATGTGGCGCGGATGTATGGCAGACACTCGTTGTATCATGGTGCCGGTCACGTTGACCCCGGCAGTGCGGGCCAGTTCTGCCAGCTCCGCAAGTTGACGCTCCTGCACAGGGCGGGGGTCGAGCGCAACAGAGACTAGCACGGCGCGCACGGCGCTGGCGTCGGATCCCGTGCTCACAGCGTCATCGACCACGCGTCCGAATTCCTGCTCCAGATGTTCGGCCTGCTCGGTGAAGTTTATCTCCACGCGATCCCACGGCATGAGCTCGCCAGCGGCATAGCCGGAATCCTCCTTGCCGGGTTCGGGCGGCATGAGGTGGGCGTTCTGGAACTGCATGGGCTGGCCCCATTCGTCCACCGTGAGCACGCTGATGGAGTCGAGACGCAGAAAGAGCAGGTCCATGAGGTCTTCACGGGAAAGGCCTTCGGGCGAAAGATGCGTGTGGATGAGGCGCAGACCGCGCAGACGCCCCGCGCCCGTGCGGGCATGGGGGAGCTGGGGTATCATGATGGACGAGGTATCGCCCACGATGACCATGCTCACGCGGCCCTGCCTGTCGATGACGAGACCTATCTGGCGCGAGATGAGGCGGGAAAGGGCGGCCAGCTCATGAGCCTGTTCCGGGCTGTAGCCGCCCGCAACGGGATAGCGGCGCTGACCGAGGCGGTTCAGGGCTTTCATTTCGCTGGGCTTCAGGCCAGCGGTGTTTCCTTCGACGTGCGCGGCTATGGCGGGCCTCCTAACTGGGCATGCCGGGCTCTATCTCGCCCAGCGGTTTCTGCAGGCTGTACCAGAACTTGAAAGCGGCCTCCCATTCACGGAAGGGCACTATGCTCTCGTCGCGAGGCGCGCCGGGGGGAAGGGCATTGCCCTTGATGTCTATCTCGTTGTTGGCAAGCTCCTGCACCCAGGCATTGAACCAATCCAGCTCGCGGCGGAAGCCCATGTCGGCGGAAAGGGAGACCAGCTGCTCGTTGAAGGCGTCCGATCCGGGTTCGAGCCCGGTGCGGCGGCCGAGGTTGGCGAAAACAGCATCGCGGGAAGCCTCCATGGTGATGAGCTTCTCCTGCAGGGCGTAGAGCATGTCCACGAGGTCGGCCTCTTCGGCTCGGGAACGCTCGATGGAATCCGCAGGCACGCGGATGACGGCATCCTGCAAGTCTTCGTCCTGCACGCCTTCAGGGTCGTCGGCAAAGTAGAAGCGGAGCCAGTGCTCATAGCGCATGGCTTCGAGGAATATTTCGGAAAAAGATGCGGGCATGGGAACTCCTCACGGCATCATGTCATTGATGTATCAGCCCTAGTTCTAAATCCGCAGGCGCAGAAGTCAAGGGAGAATGGCAGAGCCGGAACAGTGCATACAAGGAAAGGCCGCCCCGGTTTCCCGAAGCGGCCTTTCGATATCTTACGGGCCGAAGCCCTGTGGAGGTCTTACATGACGCCCTGTTCGATCATGCTGTCGGCCACTTTGCGGAAGCCGGCGATGTTGCCGCCCATGACGTAGTTGCCGGGCTTGCCGAATTCTTCAGCGGTGTCGTGAGCCGCCTTGAATATGCCGGCCATGATGCCCTTGAGCTTGCCGTCCACCTCGTCGAAGGTCCAGGAGGTCATACCGGCGTTCTGTTCCATTTCGAGCTGGCTGGTGGCCACGCCGCCGGCGTTGGCACACTTGGCAGGGCCGTAGCAGATGCCGGCCTCGAGGAACGCCTTGGTGGCGTCGAGGGTGGAAGGCATGTTCGCACCTTCGCTGACAAGGACGCAGCCCTTGAAAAGCAGGTTCTTGGCATCGGCAAGGGTGAGTTCGTTCTGGGTGGCGCTGGGGAAGGCCAGCTGTGCGCCCACGTTCCACACGGGATGTTCGCCGGCGGGGTAGTCGGCCACGGAAACGTACTGGGCGTCCTTGCAGAGTTCGGCGTAGCGGGTGAGGGGAGCGCGTTCCTGTTCCTTGACCTGCTTCAGCACTTCAAGGTCTATGCCGTTGGGCTGGTAGATGCAGCCCTTGGAGTCGGAAACGGTGACAGGCCTGGCGCCGAGTTCGTACAGCTTCTGAATGGTGTAGATGGCCACGTTGCCGGAGCCGGACACTGCGGCGGTCTTGCCTTCGATCTCCTGGCCTACGGCCTTGAGCATGTTCTCAGCGAAGTACACGTTGCCGAAGCCGGTGGCCTCCTTGCGAGCCAGAGAGCCGCCCCACTTGAGGCCCTTACCGGTGAGCACGCCTTCGTAGCGGCTGGTCAGACGCTTGTACTGTCCGTACATGTAGCCGATTTCGCGAGCGCCCACGCCGATATCGCCGGCAGGCACGTCGATGACAGCGCCCACATAGCGGGTGAGTTCGGTCATGAAGGCCTGGCAGAAACGCATGACTTCGGCATCGGACTTACCCTTGGGGTCGAAGTCTGCGCCGCCCTTGGCACCGCCGAGAGGCAGGCCGGTGAGGCTGTTCTTGAAAATCTGCTCGAAACCGAGGAACTTCAGGATGCCCTGATTCACGCTGGGATGGAAGCGGATGCCGCCCTTATACGGGCCGAGAGCGGAATTGTACTGGATACGGTAGCCGTTGTTCACCTGTACCTTGTTCTTATCGTCGGTCCAGGCAACGCGGAATTCCACGGTACGTTCGGGAACGACGATGCGTTCGAGAATGCCGTTCTCTTCGTACTTGGATTCCTTATCGAAAAGGGGCTGCATGGAGAAAAGGACTTCTTCTGCGGCCTGAAGGAATTCGGGCTGGTAGGCATACTTGGCACGAAGGCCTTCCATAACGCGCTGAACGTAGCTCATGTTCCGCTCCTTGGAGGAATAGGCAGGGTCGCCCCTGATGTTTTTCATTTTTGCACCGCTTGATGTTACATTTTTGTAAACAGGAAGCGGCAAACTGGTGCTAACAGCTTTGAATTATCCCCATTCGCTCAGAGAATCAACTGTTTTTGCCAACAAAATTGATAAAACTTTAAAGAACAAACCCGCCGAGACGGATCTCAGCGGGCTTGCGATTACATTTTTGTCAACAGCGCAGCTCAAGTCTGCGCTGCGGGACGTTCCTCTACGCCTTCTTATGCTGGCGGATGGCGTATCCCAGAAGGGTCTCGAGCAGTTCGATGAAGGCCATGCCCTCGGCGGCGGCCTCCTTGGGGATGAGGCTGGCGGAAGTCATGCCGGGGAGCGTATTGGTCTCAAGGGCGAAGAGCTCTCCGTCCTCGCGCAGGCGGAAATCGGTACGGCTGTAGCCCGCAAGGCCGAGGCAGCGATGAGCGGCCACAGCGGCGGCCTGCACGCGGGCGGTCACTTCTTCAGGAAGAGGCGCGGGGCATATCTCCGCCGCGCCGTCGGCGGCGTATTTGTCGTGGAAATCGAAGAATTCACGCTTGGGCACGATGAGCACGGGAGGCAGGGCCTTCTCTTCGCCGGGCATGCCGAGCACGCCGCAGGTCAGCTCCTGACCGGGGATGAGCGGCTCGATGAGCACCTCCTGACGATGCTCGAACAGCGTATCCAGCGCGGCCTTCAGCCCGGCCTCATCGGTCACGCGGAAAAGGTCGATGCTGGAGCCGCCGGTATTGGACTTCACAAAGAGGGGGAAAGGCATGGAAGGCTTCCAGCCCTCGGCGGGACGGGTGGGCAGGAACTCCCAGTCGGCGGTCTGCACTCCGGCGCGGCGGTACAGGGTCTTGGTGGCGGCCTTGTTCAGCGCAAGGAAGGAGCCCACGGGGCCTGCGCCCTGATAGGGGCATCCGGCGTGTTCGAGAAGAGCCTGCACGAGGCCGTCCTCACCGGGCTGGCCGTGCAGGTTCAGGAAGGCCACGTCGTGCTGGCCGGCCAGCTCCATGAGCCTGTCGAAGCCGTCGGAAAGGTCGAAGAGAGTCACGGCGTGGCCGCGTTCGGAAAGGGTCCTAGCCACGGAGGCCGCGCCCTTGAGGGATATCTCGCGCTCGGTGGACCAGCCTCCGGCAACGAGGAGTATACGCATAGCTTCCATCAAAAAGCTCCTATTTTATCGAAAAGTGCCTTTTCTACAGACTTGGTTCGGTTCAGGTATCCGGTGATGCGCGCCTTGCGCTCGTCGTCTATGCCGTAGCGCACCATGAGGTCTTCGAAACGCTCTTCCAGCGTGACGAATTCCGTATGGCGCACGCGCTTGTCGGCATAGGCTATGATGACAGGCAGCCGAAGAGGATCGGCGGCGTCATCGAGAGGACCACTCTGCCACGGCCACGAAACATGCCAGAGCACGGCCTGCGCAAGAGCGGGATTGCCGGTCTCATCGCGCACCCATGCCGCGCCGAGCTGGGCGTGGGAGCCGCCATGCCGTATGGTATAGGTCTTGGCTATGTCATGCAGGAGGCCGCCGGCAAGCACATAGGGGCCGCTGAGGCCGCGCCCTTCGGGAAGCACGCCTCGCTCTCCGGCCCGGCGCACTATTTCCAAAGCCACGGAAGCTACGGCGCGGCAGTGCTCGCGTATATGGGGCATCATGCCATACTTGTCCCAGAGGCGTACGCACTGGGCTTCATCGGGCACGTTCCATGCAGGAGAAACAGGGAAGGAAAGCGCAGGAAGCATAGGTCCTCCTCAGCTCCGGCCCGTGTGGCCGAAGCCGCCGCTCCCGCGTTCCGTTTCGGAAAGCGCAGTCACGGCCTTAGGTTCAAGGCGGCGCACAGGCTGGAACACGAGCTGAGCCACCCGGTCGCCTCGCGACACGGCAAGGGGCCTGTCGGAAGTATTGAGAAGCCACACCACCAGTTCTCCGCGGTAGTCGGCATCGATGACGCCCACGCCCTGCGCCACGGTGAGCCCCTTCACTGCGCCAAGGCCGCTGCGGGAATAGATGAAGCCGGCCACTCCGGGCACGCGGGGCTCGATGCAGATGCCTGCCGGCACGGGGGCGCGCTGGCCGGGCTCGATGACCAGACTTTCGGACTCGATGCAGGCGCGAAGGTCCATGCCGGCCGAATCCGGCGTAGCATAGGCTATGCCTTCTCCATAAAAAGAAGCGGCATCGCGCAGATAAAGGACATATACTTCTTCCATTGAGGTATCCCGTCAGAAAAAAGCCCGCCCGGCGGACTGCTTGGATGAGGCCGGAACAGGGGCAGGCCGCTCCTCCGGCACAGAAAAAAGATAGCGCGAAGAACCTTCGGGAGCAAGAAGGGAAACCGCTATGCACGAAGGAAACAGAGGCGCAATTTCGCATCATCTTGACATACTCCCGTAACACCTTTATTTTTCTCAGAACCTTTCCTGTTTTCGCACCAGAAGAGGAATATCGTCCCGAGTCCCAAAATCCTTCCCACCTTTAAAAAGGCTGTTTCAAATGAGCAGAGTTACATTCATCGTCGACGGCGAATTCATGCGCAAGCGCATCATCTCCCTCAAGGCTTTCTATTTCGACGGGCAGGGCATCCGCCGCCACTGCCTCTCCCACCTCGCCCCCGGCGAGACCGTAGGCCGCATACTCTTCTACGACGCCCTGCCCTTCACCGGCAAGGGCGAGCACCCGCTCTCCGGCCCTCTGGACTTCTCCCAGACTCCCCTCGTGGCCCGCAAGCAGCAGTTCCTGCAGTCCCTGCGCGTGACCCCTGAACTCTCCCTGCGCCTCGGCCGCTCCGCCTGGCAGGCCGGCCAGTGGCAGCTCGACGCCAACCGCCTCGGCGAACTCATGGCCGGCGAGATCAGCGTGAACGATATCGACGCCGGCGACATCTATCCCGACATCCGCCAGAAGGGCGTGGACATGCGCCTCGGCCTCGACATCGCCACCATCGCCTACAAACGCCAGGCCGAACGCCTCGTGCTCGTGGCCAACGACGCCGACTATGTGCCTGCCGTGAAGCTGGCCCGCGAAGAAGGCCTCAAGGTCGTGCTCGACCCCCTGTGGACCCGCGCCGCCGAAGATCTGCGCGAACATGTGGACTATGTGTGCAACAAGCTGCCCCGCCCGCAGTACTCCAACTACCCCCACGGCATCCATATCTTCGACGACCCGAAGGAGTACACGCCCTTCAGCGCATCGGACGCTGAAGAAGCCGAAAACTAGGCGCCGCCCTTTTCCAGCAACCAGGCCTGCCCCTCGCCGGGCGGGCCTTTTTCGTCTCTGGCAGAAAAAGCCCTTCCCGTGCTACACTGCGCCAAAATCCACGGAGCAACGAATGGAACGCCCTGCCCCTTCAGCCATCCCCTCCACTCCCGGCGTCTATCTTTATAAGGATGCTTCGGGGCGCATCATCTATGTTGGCAAGGCGCGCGACCTGCGCAAGCGCGTGCTCTCCTACTTCCGCCCGGCCGACCAGCTCACCGCCAAGACCCGCGCCATGATATCCAAGGCCGCAGGCATAGAGTTCCTCACGACGAATTCCGAAAAGGAAGCCCTTCTGCTGGAGGCCAGCCTCATCAAGAAGCACAGGCCGCATTACAATATCTGCCTGAGGGACGACAAGCAGTACGTCATGTTCCGCCTCTCGGAGCGCGAGCCCTTCCCACGCCTCGAGATAGTGCGGCGCATGAAGAAGCGCGACGGAGCACGCTACTTCGGCCCCTTCACCTCGGGCCTCGCCGCCCGCGAGACGTGGAAGACCATACATCGCCTCTTCCCCCTGCGCCGCTGTTCCGACCGCGCCATGAAGAACCGCGAAACGCCCTGCCTCTACCACCACATCCATCTCTGCTCCGCGCCCTGCGCAGACGCCGTGACGCCAGAAGAATACGCAGACATGACGCGCCGAGTCTCCCTCCTGCTTTCGGGCAAATCCACGGAACTCATCGACCTTCTGCGCTCCGCCATGGAAAAAGCCTCGGACGCGCTGGACTTCGAACGCGCCGCCAGCCTGCGCGACCAGATACGCGCCATAGAAAAGACTGTGGAAAAGCAGGGCATAGTGCTGCAGAACGGCGGCGACATGGACGTGCTCGGCCTCGTGAGCCTGCAGGAAGGACTCGCCTTGGGCGTAGTCTTCGTTCGGCACGGCCTCGTGCAGGACAGGAGCGCGTTCTTCTGGCCCGGGCTGGGCCTTGAAGACGCTTCCGAACTCCTGTGGAGCTTCCTCGGCCAGTTCTACCACGCGGACCGTTCCATCCCTCCGCGCATAGTCCTGCCCTACCTGCCGTGGACAGCGGGCGTCTCCGTCCCTGCTCTCTCCGTGGACTCGCAGAGCGCGCTGGTCACGGGCATGAGCTCGACCAGCATGGGCTCGCCCTTCCTCGCCGGAGGCGACGTGACTCCCTGCTTCTGCGGCGAAGGCACGCTGAACTCGCCGTGCGAGAAGAAAGGAGAACGCGAGCTCACGGTCGTCGAACAGGCCGCGCTCATGCTGGCGGAGCAGGAACGCCTCGAAAAGGAAAAGCAGGAAACCGAAAAAGCCGCCAGAGCCGACCGGCGCGAAGACGGCGGAACCCCAGAAGACGGGCAGGCCGCCCTGGAAGCCGTGCTGGCCGAAATGCGCGGCGGCCCGGTGCGCATAGCCGTTCCCCGCAACGAAGAGGAACGCCGCCTGCTGGACATGGCCCGAAGCAATGCCCGCGAAGCTGCGAAGAATCGCAAGGACTCCGCCTCGCTGGCGGACAGGCTGGCTTCTGCCTTCCGCTGTGACAGGCCCGTGGTGCGCGTGGAATGCGCCGACGTCTCCCATACCGGCGGCGAATCCACCAAGGTCGGCGCCGTCATCTACGAGGACGGCCGCCCGCTCAAGGAAGATTACCGCGTGTGGAACATCGAAGGCGCAGGGGGTGACGACTACGCCGCCCTCACCATGTGGGCGAAACGCCGCCTTGAACATGGCGAGCCGTGGCCCGACCTCCTGCTCATCGACGGCGGGCGCGGGCAGCTCGCCGCCGTGGACAAGATACTTCGCGAAGAACTCGCCACAGACGAAAACGAAGGCCGTCTGCCCTTCCTGCTGGCGGGCATAGCCAAGGCGCGGGACGAACGCGGCCACGCCGACCGCCGTGCGGGCAACGTGGCGGACCGCATCTTCGTGCCCGGACGGAGCAATCCCCTGCCCCTGCGCGAAGGATGCCCGGAACTGCTCTTCCTGCAGGTCGTGCGCGACGCCGCCCACGATTTCTCCATCGGCAGGCACAGGCAGGCCCGCGCCAAGCAGGCCTTCAGCGGAGAACTCCAGCAGCTCCCGGGCATTGGCCCGAAAACGGCCCGCCTGCTCTGGGAACACTTCGACTCCGTGGCCGACATGAAAAACGCCAGCCTCTCCCGCATTATGGAACTGCCGGGCATTGGCAGGAAGAAGGCCGAGGCCATCTTCGAATCTTTGAAAAAAATGTAGCTCTCAACACGCTATAAACCGAGAGGCCGATGCTGACGGACGCAGTCCGGCGGCATCGGCCTCTCGAATTATGGGTGTGTTTGAGGGATTATCTCCCCCTCAAAAAAAATCACTTCTTCAAGCCAGCCATGTGGTTCACAGGGCCGAAGCCCTTGCCGGGGGCGTAGCTGTGGCGCAGGGCGAGGTTGAGGAATTCCTGGGCTTTGGTCACGGCTATGCGCAGGGGCATGCCGAAGCCGAGCTGGGTGGCGATGGCCGCAGAAAGGGTGCAGCCGGTGCCGTGGCTGTTCTGGGTGTCCACATGGGGCTGGCGCAGGGCCACGGGCTCGCATCCCTGTTCGAGAAGCCAGTCCGTCACGAAAACGGGCTTTCCTTCCACATGGCCGCCCTTCATGAGCACGGCCTTCACGCCCATGTCGAGCAGGCGCGTGCCGGCCTCGATGGCATCGTCATCGGTCTTGATGCTGACGCCGGTGAAAGTCTCGGCCTCGGGGCGATTGGGGGTGAGCAGGGAAGCACGGGAGAAAAGGCGTTCACGCAGGGCGGCTATCCCGTCGTCTTCCATGAGCTTATGCCCGCTGGTGCTCACGCAGACAGGGTCGACCACGAGCGGGAAGTCCTCGCCGTCGAGGATGTCGGCAAGGGCATTGATGATACCCGCGTTGAAGAGCATGCCGGTCTTCGCACCATGCACGGGGAAGCCGTCGAGGACAGTGCGGAGCTGGAGGGCGGCGAATTCGGGCTCAGGGGCATGGATGCCCGTGACGCCGAGGCCGTTCTGTGCGGTGAGCGCGGTGATGACGCTCATGCCGAACGCACCCATGGCGGTCATGGTCTTGAGGTCGGCCTGGATGCCTGCTCCGCCGCCGGAATCGGAGCCGGCAATGGTGAGGATGTTGGGGGGCTGTATCATGGAAGCTTCCTTATTGTTTGACATTTCCCTCTAGAAAAGCGCAAAGCCAGCCCGGCGTCAAGCCCTGCCATGCCTTGCGGCGCAAAGTTCTTGCTGAAACAGCACTTTTATGGTATACGGGGCGGAATTCTATCTTTTCGTGACAAGGAGTCCGTGGATGCATCGTATTAAATTTATCCTGCCCGCGCTTCTGGCCATGCTGGCCATGCCCAGCCTTGGCCTTGCCGCTGACGGCCATTTCCATCTGCCCGGCGCCGAACTCTCCATCCTCTGGGTGATCCCGTTCGTGTGCATGCTTCTCTCCATCGCCCTCGGCCCGCTGAAGTGCCCCCACTTCTGGGAACACAACTTCGGCAAGATCTCCCTGTTCTGGGCCCTGATGTTCCTCATCCCCTGCGGCTTCGTGTTCGGCTTCGGCAACGCCTTCTTCCTTGCCGCCGATGCTATCCTTCTTGAATACATGCCCTTCATCCTTCTGCTGCTCGCCCTGTTCACCGTGGCCGGCGGCATCCGCCTCAAGGGCACTCTGGTGGGCACTCCCCTTGTGAACACCGCCATCCTCGCCGTGGGTACCTGCCTTGCCTCCCTCATGGGTACCACCGGTGCCGCCATGCTGCTCATCCGTCCCCTGCTGCGCGCCAACGCCCACCGCAAGTACCGCGTGCATCAGGTGGTGTTCTTCATCTTCCTCGTGGCCAACATCGGCGGCTCCCTCACCCCCCTCGGTGACCCGCCCCTGTTCCTCGGCTTCCTGAAGGGCGTGTCCTTCTTCTGGACCGCTCAGTACCTGTTCGTGAAGAC
>JAFQPD010000145.1 GCA_017411945.1 Mailhella sp. | reverse complement strand
GGCTGGGCTACAAGGACTCGAACCTTGATTATCGGAGCCAGAATCCGACGTCCTGCCAATTGAACGATAGCCCAACGGTGCGAAAAAGAGAACTACCAGAATCCTCTCATAAGTCAAGCAGAAATTTTCGCCTTGCCATAATTTTCTGGAAAATTATGTTCTGCCGGTTCGCTCCGTGCCTTTTTCGGGCAAAAAGGGGCGGGCCGGAGGAAGAGGGGAGTCCTTCAGGCGTGGCAGGGAGCTCGTCCTCGCCGCAGAAAAGAAAAGGCTCCCCGGAAGGAGCCTCGATATCCGTGTGTTTTTCTCGCCTACCCTATGCGGCGTTCCAGCTGTTCGAGCAGGCTGCGCAGTATGCCGGGTATGCTGAAGCCGCGTCCCGTCTGCGCGTAGAGCGAGGAGGCTGTTTCCGCCAGAGGGCCGGGGAAGGCTTCGGCGGGCGTGTTCACGTTCAGGCCCACGCCGATGACGGCCCAGCGCATGGCGTCGTTATGGAACATGCTCTGGATGAGTATGCTGCCCACCTTGCGGTCGCCGAGGTAGAGGTCGTTGGGCTTGCGGCATTCCAGTTCCGGGCCGTCGAAGTCCAGCACGGCGGCGGTGCAGGCTTCCTGAACGAGCAGAGTGAATTCGGCAAGGCGGTCGGCGGGCCAGTCCACGCGCAGTATCACCGCGAAGGTCAGCGTGCCCGGCAGGTTGCGCCAGCAGAAGTCCGTGCTGTCTATGCCTTCGTCCTGCCGCCGCGCCACCACGACCACGCCTTCGGGGGCGTCTTCCATGGCTTCGAGCACGGCGGTCTGGTTGATGGCCGCGCCGTCCTTCAGCCATATCCATTCGCTCTGGCCGAGTATGCGCGTGTGCAGGCTCTTCTGCACGTCGTGCCCGGCCCACGGATCGGCCGTGCAGATGAGCCGGTAGCCGTGCCCGGGGCCGGTGGCGGATTCGATGATGTCGCCTTCTTCGCGCATGGAGGCGATGTGCTTGGAAAGGGCGGCGCGCGTGAGGCCCAGATCGGCGGCGAGCTTCTCGCCGGAATGCCAGCCGTCCTGACCGGGGTCGGACAGCAGGTCGATGATGCGGTCGCGCATGGGGATTTCTTCTCTGGGCATAAGGCGCTCCTTTCCGATGGCTTCGGCACGATGCAGATGCGGCATCGAGTTGACTTTCCACAAGAGGTGAGTAATTTCACAATACCAGCTCTTCGCCGGGACTTCAACCTCGCACGCCGCGTTCTGTGCCTCTTCCATGCTTTTTTTCTGCCTTTACGCCTTTCTGCTCATCGCCCTCGGCCTGCTGGAAGCCCGCCGTTCGCGGGAAGCCGCGGCCTTTTTCGTGAACGGGCGCCGCTCCGGCCCGTGGCTCACGGGCTTTTCGCTCATGGGCGCGGCCGTGGGGGCTTCGGCCACCGTGGGCGTGGCAGGGCTTGCCTGGCAGGTTGGCATGCCTGCCCTGTGGTGGATGGGCTCGCTTTCGCTGGGCTTCGCGCTCATGGCGGCCTTCCTCGCCCGGAGCGTGAACGGATCCGGCGCGTGGACCATGCCGGAGCTCATCGAAGCGTGGCTGGGCCGCCCGGCCCGCATGCTCGCGGCCTGCCTCATCGTGCCGGGCTGGGCTCTCATCCTTGCGGCGCAGTTCATCGCCATGGGGAAGCTCGTCGCCGTGCTCACCGGGCTTTCGCCGGAAGCCGCCCTCGCCGCCGGGGCCGGCCTGCTCGTGCTCTATTCCGCGCTGGGCGGGCAGGCTTCCGTCATGAGGAGCGACCTGCCGCAGGGGCTCATGCTGCTCTGCGGCCTGCTGGCGGGCTTCGCCTTCCTTGCGTGGCGCGACGCTTCGCCGCTCCTCGCCCTCGACTTTTCTTTAATGAATGAGGCTTTCGGCCCCGGGCGCGCGGCCTCCTTCCTTCTGGTCATGGGCGGGAGCTGCCTTGCCGGGCCCAGCATGCATGCCGCGCTCCTCAGCGCGAAGGATGCCCGCTCCGCCCGGCGCGGCGCGTGGCTGGCTTCGCTGGGGCTTGCCTTTTCCGCCGTGCTCGTGGTGGCCCTCGGCGTGCTCTGCCGCGGCTTCGTGCCTGCTTCCACTGCCCCGGACGACGTGCTTTCCTCCGCCATAGCCCTCATGCCGGGCTGGGCTGGCATGGCCATGCTTGCGGCCCTGTTCAGCGCGGTGCTTTCCTCGGCGGATTCCTGCCTCGTCACGGCCTCTGCCGTGTTCTGCAACGATATCCTGCGCCGCCGCTCCGCCGCCCTGTGCCGCGCTTCCGCCCTCGTGCTCGGCCTGCTGGCGTGGCTCCTCGCTTCGCAGGGGTTCAGCATACTCGGCCTCATGCTCGCCGCCTGCCATGCCTGCATGTGCGGCCTGCTCGGGCCCATCCTCGCCTCGCGCCTCCTCGCCTTCCTGCTCCTGCCGCCGCCGTCCCGCTCCCCGCGCCTCTGCGCCGCCGCCGTCGCTTCCGGCGGGATCCTCGGACTCTCCCCCTCCCTCGCCGCTGCCGCCTCCGCCCTCGCCCTCTCCTTCGCCCTCACGCTCGCCGCAGGAGGGATGAGGAAGGATTGAGAAGAGAGAGGCGGGGAGGCGCTGCCTCCCCGGACCCCTCCGGCAGGGAAATGATTTCCCTGCACCCTCAATTGCTGAGGCCTCCCCTGATTCGCCGG
>JAFQPD010000144.1 GCA_017411945.1 Mailhella sp. | reverse complement strand
GGCAGGATAGTGGCGTCGCCAAGGTCTTCCACGTAGCCGGTGTTGGCTTCGCTGGTGTTGATCTCGTCGCGGCGGGCCACGGCCATGAGGTCGCCGAGAACGGCGCTGGCCGTGGGGCGGCTGCCTGCGCCGAGGCCGTGCAGGAACAGGGAGCCGACGGCGTTGCCTTCGATGCGCACGGCGTTGTACGCGCCGTTCACGCGGGCGAGGAGCATACTCTTGTGCACGAGGGCCGGGAACACACCGGCTTCGATGACGCCGTTTTCTTCGCGGGCCTGACCGATGAGCTTCACGCGGTAGCCGAAGTCGCGGGCGAACTGCACGTCGAGGCGGCTGATGTCGCGGATGCCGCGGATGACCAGCTTGTCGTAGTCGAAGTGCACGCCCCATGCGAGGCGGATGAGCAGGACGAGCTTATGGGCCGCGTCGCCGCCGTCGATATCGAGGGTGGGATCGGCTTCGGCAAGGCCCTGAGCCTGCGCGTCCGCAAGGGCGGAAGCGAAGGAGGAGCCGCGGCTGTTCATCTCGGAAAGGATGTAGTTGGACGTGCCGTTCAGGATGCCCATCACCGAGGTGATGTGGTTGCCGGCCATGGAGTCGCGCAGGGTCTCAATGACGGGGATGGCTCCTGCGGAGCTGGCTTCGTAGCCGAGGGAAACGTTCTTCTCGCGGGCGAGGGCGAAGATCTCCTTGCCGTGTTCGGCAAGCAGGGCCTTGTTGGCGGTGACCACGCTCTTGCCGTTCTCCATGGCGGCGAGGATGAGCTCGCGGGCCGCGCCGGTGCCGCCCATGAGTTCGACCACGACCTGTATCTCAGGGTCGTTCGCGAGGTCGAGCGGGTTGCCGGTGAGGGTGACGCCTTCGGGAAGGTCGCGCTTCTTGTTCAGGTTGTGGACGGCCACAGCCTTGATGACGAATTCGCGGCCGGAGCGGCGCAGTATGTCTTCGCGGTTCTTCTGGAGCATTTCCACAAGGCCGCTGCCCACGGTGCCGAGGCCGGCGATGCCGATGATGATCTTTTCAGACATGGGATCCTTGAACGTGTTCAGTTGGGTATGGTGTTTCCCGCGTGGCTAGGCTTTGCCCTGCATCATTTTCTTGATGCCCTGGATGGCCTGCCGTGTGCGGTGGAGGTTCTCGATGAGGGCGAAGCGCACATATTCGTCGCCCATCTGGCCGAAGCCGATGCCGGGCTGGACGGCCACGTTGGCCTTTTCCAGCAGCATCTTGGAAAATTCCATGGAGCCGAGGTGGCGGAACTTCTCGGGTATGCGCGCCCATACGAACATGGATGCCTTGGGCGGCTCCACGGGCCAGCCCACGCGGTTCAGGCCGGAGCACAGCACGTCGCGGCGTTTCCTGTACTGTTCGCATATCTTCGCCACGGCTTCCTCGCCCTCGTTCAGGCCCACGGTAGCGGCGATCTGTATGGGCTGGAAGATGCCGTAGTCGAGGTAGCTCTTTATGCGGGTGAGGGCGTGCACCAGCTCCTTGTTGCCCACGCAGAAGCCCATGCGCCAGCCGGCCATGGAATAGCCCTTGGTCATGGAATAGAATTCCACGCCCACGTCCTTCGCGCCGCGGGCCTGCAGGAAGCTGGGCGCCTTGTAGCCGTCGAAGCAGAGGTCGGCGTAGGCCATGTCGTGGATGACCCAGATCTTATGCTCCTTGGCGAAGTCGACTATGCGCTCGAAGAAGGGTATGTCCGCCACTTCGGTGGTGGGGTTCTGAGGATAGCTTATGATGAGCAGCTTGGGCTTGGGCCAGGTCTGCTTCATGGCTGTCTGCAGGTCTTCGAAGAAGTCGCGGCCCGGGCCGACAGGGATGCGCCGCACGTCCGCTCCGCAGAGGACAGGGGCGTAGACGTGGATGGGGTAGGTAGGGTCGGGCGCGAAGACCACGTCGCCGGGGTTGAGCATGGCGAGGCAGAGGTGGGCGAAGCCTTCCTTCGAGCCGATGGTGGTGATGGCTTCGGATTCGGGGTCGAGGTCCACGTCGAACTTGCGCTTGTAAAGGTCGCATATGGCCTTGCGCAGGTTCGGTATGCCGCGCGATACGGAGTAGCGGTGGTTCACGGGCTTGCGGGCCGCTTCGCACAGCTTGTCCACGATGAACTTCGGGGTGGGCAGGTCAGGATTGCCCATGGAGAAGTCGACGATGTCCGCGCCTTCCTGACGCAGCTTCTTCTTGAGGTCGCCGACGACGGCGAAGGCGTAGGGGGGAAGGCGGTCGATGCGGGAGAATTCAGACATGGTTTCCTCACGAAGGGGCGAGCCTTTCTGCTGCGCGCCTTTCCCTCCGGCTGTGGCATCAGCCTCGGGGCGGCCTCGCCCAGTAGGGCTGCTGAGGATACGGGCGCATGCTGCCGCCTTGCGGCTGGCGGGCCGGACTCGCTCCGGGAACCGCCGGGCAGAACGCGCCGGAAAGGGCATGCTCCCTGGCCTTGCCGCAAGCGCGCTGGCATGACGCGATGCGGCGGAGCTCTGCCTTGAAGATATTCCTCATTTATAGTAGGACAAGTGGGAAGTTGTAAAGGGGAGAGCCGCCTTCGAGCCTTGCTTTTCCCTGTTTTTCAGGGCTTCGGCCCAAAAATTCGCGGGGCTTTGTGCCGTGGCGGTACCTATGGAACAAATGCATATGCTCACTGACGACGCTCAGGACGGGCTGGAGGAATTCTCCGGCACGCTGGAGCGCGTGGTCTACCACAACGAGGAGAACGGCTGGACTGTGTTCCGCCTGCGCCTCGACCAGCGGGAAGACCCGGTGGCCGTGGTGGGCAGCATGGGCTCGCCCCAGCCCGGCGTTCGCCTGCGCCTGCGCGGCCGCTGGATAAGCCACCCCAAGTTCGGCCGCCAGATACAGATGGAATCGTGGGCGGAGGAACGCCCCGCCACGGAAGAGGGCATACGCCTCTTCCTCGCTTCCGGCTGCATCAAGGGCATAGGCCCGAAGTGGGCAGAGCGCATCGTGGCGCATTTCGGCGCGGCCACGCTCGACGTCATGGATGCCGACCCCGACCGCATGCTCGAGCTGCCGCGCTTCGGCAGGAAGAGGCTCGAAGCCATGAAAGCCTCGTGGGCCGAGCATCAGGGCATACGCGAGCTCATGATATTCCTCCAGCCCTACGGCGTCACGGCCGGGCTCTCGGTGCGCATCTTCAAGCATTACGGGGCTCAGGCTCTGGAAGTGGTGCGCGAGAACCCCTACCGCCTCGCCATGGACATACACGGCATAGGCTTCACCACGGCGGACGCCCTTGCCCGCAGGCTGGGCTTCGAGGAAGACAGCCCGCTCCGTGCGCAGGCCGGCGTGCTCTACATGCTCATGCGCCTCACGGACGACGGCCACGTCTACTACCCCCGCACGCAGCTCGTGGAAGAAGCCGCGGACAAGCTCTCCATCCCCGCCGACATGGCGGACGAGGCCATCTCCGACCTTGAGCTGGAGCAGCGCGTCGTCATCGAGGACCTCGGCGACCACCACGGCGTCTACCTCTCGCGCCACCATCTCTACGAATCCAAGATAGCCTTCTATCTGCACCGCCTCCTGCGTTCGCCCAAGGCCGTGCACATCCCGGACCCGAAGGCCCTTGTGAAGTCCGTTCTCGAAAAGATGCCCATGCAGCTCGCCGAAGAGCAGAAGAGGGCCGTGTACACTGCCGCGCAGAGCAAGGTCATGGTGCTCACCGGCGGCCCGGGCACGGGCAAGACCACCATCCTGAACGCCATCATCAAGGTCTTCCAGGAAGCGCGCGCCAAGATACTCCTCGCCGCGCCCACGGGCCGCGCCGCCAAGCGCATGAGCGAGGCTTCCGGCCTCGAGGCCAAGACCATACACCGCCTGCTGGAATACAGCCCGCAGGAGGACGGCTTCAACCGCAACGAGAACAACCCGCTGGCCTGCGGCCTGCTCGTGGTGGACGAAGCCTCCATGATGGACACCATGCTCATGTTCCATCTGGTGAAGGCCGCGCCAGCCGGGGCTACGTTCATCCTCGTGGGCGACGTGAACCAGCTGCCCTCCGTGGGGCCGGGCAACGTGCTGCGCGACGTCATCGCCTCCGGCGTGGTCCCCGTGGTGGAGCTCCTTGAAGTGTTCCGGCAGGCCGCCGAGAGCGACATCATCTGCAACGCCCACCTCATCAACAAGGGCGAACTGCCCGAACTGCGCCAGAGCGCGGGCCAGAAGACGGACTTCTATTATTTCAAGATGGACGACCCGGAAGCCGCCGCCGACCTCATCGTGGACCTCGTGCGCGATCGCATCCCCCGCAAGTTCGGCTTCTCGCCTGAAGACATCCAGGTGCTTTCGCCCATGCTCAAGGGCGGGGTGGGCGTGAACAGCCTGAACCGCCGCCTGCAGGACGCCGTGAACCCCCAGCCCGTGCAGAACTCGCTGGTGCGCGGCGAACGCATCTTCCGCCTGAACGACCGCGTCATGCAGATACGCAACAACTACGACAAGGACGTGTTCAACGGCGACACCGGCTCCATAGTCTGGCTGGACGCCGAGGAGAAGGAAGTGACCGTGCGCTTCGACGAGCGCAACGTGAACTACCTGTGGGACGAACTGGACGAGCTCGTTCCGGCCTACGCCATATCCATCCACAAGTCGCAGGGCGGCGAGTACCCGGTGGTGGTCATCCCGCTCATGATGCAGCACTTCATGCTGCTCCAGCGCAACCTCGTCTACACTGCCGTCACCCGCGGCAGGAAGATGGTGGTGCTGGTGGGCGAATGGCGCGCCCTTGCCATGGCCGTGAAGAACAACCATATCCGCCGCCGCTGGACGTGGCTGGCCCACCGCCTCGCCGGCGAGGACGGAGCCGTGAACACCCGCATGCTCCCGGACGTGAACGAGGCCAGGAAACGCCGCGCGAAGAAGGACAGGCCCCGGCAGGACGGCCGCCCGGCAGAGCCAGCCATATTCGAGGACATGGAATGATGCTCGAGACGATGTTCGCCAGGGCCTGCAGGCCTGTTCTTCTCGCCGCTGCCGCCGCTTCCCTCCTTCTGGGCGGATGCGCCTCCGCGCCTCTGGCTGTGAACGGCCCGGCTTCCGTGGAGGATCTCCGGCTTTTCCCGCAGAGCCTCGAAACGCTGGCGGAACAGCATGGAGGCCCGCGAGGGGCGGACACTGTCCTGCGTTCGCACGAGGACGCAAGGATCGACATGGCCCGCTTCCGCCGCAGGTTCTTCGAGCCGTGGGATTCCCCCGGCGTGGACAGCGAAGCCCTGCAGGGCCTGCTGGACGAGCTCCGGCGCGCCCCGGAACGGCGCGGCTATGCCGAGAACATGCACCCGTGGAGCGACGAGGCATGGAGCAGGATGGCGAAAAACGCCGACCTGCCGCGCATGGAACGCCTCCGCGTGCTGCCGCGCATGGCCATAACTGTCCGGGCTTCCGACCTCCGCTCCGCCCCCACCATGAAGCCGCGCTTCTCCGGCCTGCACGAGGCAGGGCGGGGCTGGCCCTTCGACCTTTTCCAGTACAGCCGCCTGCATGCCGGAACGCCGCTCGCCGTCTACCACAAGAGCCGCGACGGCGCATGGCTCCTCGTGCAGAGTTCCACCGCATGGGGCTGGGTACGTGCTGAAGATGTGGCCGCCGCTGGCGAAAATTTCCGCAGGCTGTGGAGGAAGACGCCGCTCTGCGCCTTCGTTCAGGAAGGCGTCGGGCTGAAATTCAAGGCTCTGGCTGGCGAGGGGAAAGCCTCCGTGCGCCCCGGTTCGTACCTCGCGTCGGCTGACATCGGCGCTGTCCTGCCTTCGCCCTTCGATGGGGAAGTGCTCCTGCCCATGCGCGGTTTGGACGGCGAGGCCTGCGCTGTCAGGGCTTCCTTCGCAGACTACGCCGCGCCTTCCCGAGATTCCACAGAACGCTACGACATGCTGTCCCGCCCGGCCGTGCGCATGCCGCTCCTGCTCACGCCCCGCGCCGTGGCCCGCATAGGCGACCGCATGATGGGCCAGCCCTACGGCTGGGGCGGCCTCTATGGCGACCGCGACTGCTCCGCCACCATGCAGGATCTTTTCACGCCCTTCGGCCTATGGCTTCCGCGCAATTCCTCGAAGCAGGCGCAGGAAGGGGCGGCGCTGAAGCTCGAAGGCATGAGCGCCGAGGCCAAGGAGAAAGCCCTGCGCGAGCAGGCCGTGCCCTTCCGAACGCTCATCGCCATGCCCGGGCACATAGGGCTCTACGCCGGGCAGTGGCAGGGCAGGGCGGCCATGTTCCACAACATGTGGGGCGTGAGGAACACGCTTCCGGGCGGCAAGGCCGGCCGCCTCGTCATCGGCCGCGCCGTGGTCACGGGCCTGCGCCCCGGCGAGGAGCGCGGCGACGTGGACGAAGGCCGTCTGCTCATAGAGCGGGTGAAGGGCTTTGCTGTTCTTGGTGAATGAAAATAAGAATATCGGCAGGATATCATGCAAGAGTTGAAGAAGAGCTTTAAGTTTTACGTCATCACCTACGGCTGCCGCGTGAACCAGTACGAAACGCAGTCCATCCGCGAATGGTGGATGTCCCTCGGCGGCGTGGAGACCGAAGATCCCGCCGAGGCCGACGTCATCTTCATCGACTCCTGCGCCGTCACCGCCGAGGCCGTGGCCGACGCCCGCCAGATGGCCCGCAAGCTGGGCCGCCTGAACCCGCAGGCCCGCATCTTCGCCGCAGGCTGCGCCGCCACCGCCGCCCCCGAAGACTTCCGCCAGCTCCCCGGCGTGGCGGCGGTCATCCCTCAGGTGCAGAAGTTCGTCCTGCTCTCCGGGCATCCTCTGGAGCTTTCCGATTTCTCCGCGCCCGGCGGCGAGGAAGGCGCGGCCCGCAGCTTCGCCCCGTTCTCCATCAGCTCCTTCAAGCGCGCCCGCCCTGTCATCAAGGTGCAGGACGGCTGTTCCCAGGGCTGCGCCTACTGCATCATCCCGCTCACGCGCGGGCCTTCGCGCTCCCGTCCTGTGGAAGACATCGTGGCTGAGGCGCATCGCCTGCTGGCTTCCGGCCACCGCGAGATACTGCTTTCCGGCGTGAACTTGCGCCAGTTCCATTCCGGCTCTGGCGACGGCAGGAACTTCTGGTCGCTCCTGCGCCGGCTGGACTCCGAGCTCGCCCCGGAATGGGCGGGCCGTGCGCGTTTCCGCCTCAGCTCTCTCGACCCTGCGCAGGTCACGGGTTCGATGGGCACGGAATGCCTCGAAACGCTGGAAGGGTGCCGCATGCTCTGCCCCCAGCTCCACCTTTCGCTCCAGAGCGGCAGCCCTACGGTGCTGGCCCGCATGGCCCGTTCTCCCTATTCGCCCGAAAACATTGCGGATTCCGTGGCGAAGATGCGCCGCTTCTGGCCCGTCATGGGCCTCGGGGCGGATATCCTCATGGGCTTCCCCGGCGAGACCGAGGCCGAGACCGAGGAAACGCTGGCCATGCTCCGCGTCCTGCCCATGACCTATGCCCACGTCTTTCCCTATTCCGAACGCCCGGGCACCAGGGCCGCCACGCTTCCCCAGCTTCCCAAGAAAGTGCGGCAGGAACACGCCGCCCGCGTGCGCAGCCTCATGGCCGAGAAGAAGGCCGCCTTCCTCGGCGTGCAGATGGGCCTGCCGGAAATGTGGGTCGCCTTCGACAGCGCGGACGCCCGCCACGGCAACAACGAGTACTTCGTGGACTGCCGCCTCGAAAGGCCGGAAGCCTTGGGAGAGAACGCCTCCCCGCTTGCGGAGCAGGGGCGCGAGCTCATTAAAGTTAAACCTTTGCGCATTGAGAAGAATTTGCTTATAGTACGTCCGGCGTAAGTTTTTAAAGACTTGCTCCGAACTTTTCTTGAACTCTCGCGATGTTCGTTGCCTTGAGCGAGAAAAGGCATCTTGGAAAACCTGCCGGTTTTCCGCTGGGGCCGACTTCCAGTCGACCCAAGAGTCCTTCGGGCGCAGGCCTGACCGAATCGCGCCTCACAAGCCTGCGGCTTGTTCCGGCGGCGCTTCG
>JAFQPD010000143.1 GCA_017411945.1 Mailhella sp. | reverse complement strand
CATCCAATCTCTACCAAACTATTCCATCCGGCACGACCAGCCTTTCCTCTCGCCGCAGGCGTTCCCACGGCATGCCGCCTTCGGAGCGGAGGCGATCGGCGAGGGCGCGGGGGGTGGCGGGGGCGGCGCTGGGGGCGAGTCCGGCGAGGCGGGCCAGCCAGCCCACGATGTTTTCGGGCCGGCATCCGGCTTCGCGGAGCTGGGCGAGGCTGAGGCTTTTGTGCCGCTTGGCGAGGCGTTCGCCTTCGGCATCGTGCAGGAGCGGGATATGGGCGAAGTCCGGGGCAGTGCCGCCGAAGAGCCGCCAAAGGAGCATCTGGCGCGGGGTGGAGAGCAGTATGTCTTCGCCGCGCACTATCTGGGTGACGCCCATGGCCATGTCGTCGGCCACCACGGCGAGCTGGTAGGCCCACACGCCGTCGGAGCGGCGCAGGGCGAAGTCGCCGCCGCAGTCGCTGAGCGTGAAGGACTGCGGGCCGAGGATGAGGTCGGTGAAGCTTTCGCGGCCCGCTTCGCCGTCGGGGCAGAGCAGGCGCAGGGAGGCGCGGCGGCCCTGCGCTTCGCGTTCGGCGCGTTCTTCGGGCGTGAGGCGGCGGCAGGTGCCGGGGTAGGCCGCGCCGGCGTCGCCGAGGCCGTCATGCGCGCCGTGGGGCGCGCCGGCAAGTTCGCGCAGTTCCTTGCGCGTGCAGTAGCAGGGGTAGACGAGGCCGCGTTCGCCGAGCCCGGCAAGGGCGGCTTCGTAGCGTTCGCCGAGCCGGCTCTGCTGGAAGACGGGGCCGTCCCAGTCGAGGCCGAGCCAGGCGAGGTCGCGCTCGATGCCGTCCATCCATTCGCGGCGGGAGCGTGCGGGGTCGATGTCCTCCTGGCGCAGGATGATGCGGCCCGCGCCCGAAGGGTGCGAGCGCACGCCGAGCCACGCCAGCAGGAAGGACCAGGCGTTGCCAAGGTGCAGGAGGCCGGTGGGGCTGGGCGCAAGGCGGCCGACCGGGGCTTTGTCTGTCTGGGAGATCATGCCTTTTCTGCCTTTATGCGGATGCGGGAGCGTTCGGGATGCTTTCGAAGCACTGTTCGATGACGGCGTTGGAGATGAGCATGCCGGGGCGGGTGAGGGCGAAGCGCGGGCCTTCCGGGCCGCTTTCCATGCGGGCGAGGCCCTCGGCGCAGAGCCCGGCGATGAGGGCGGCGTTGTCGGCCGCGAAGTCCCGCCCGGTGAAGCGGCGGTATTCCTCCAGCGGCAGGCCGCGCGCCGTGCGCAGGCGCAGCATCACCAGCTCTTCGGCCTGTTCGCGGAAGGAAAGCTCCTCGCAGAGCTCAGGCCCGGGGCGTTGGCCGCGCGGGGCGGCCAGCCATTCGGCGAGGTCGGCAGGCTGGGACCAGCGCAGGCCGCGCATGGAGCTCACCGCCGAAGGGCCGAGGCCGAGATAGTCTTCGCCCAGCCAGTAGCCAAGGTTGTGGCGGCATTCGTGCCCGGGCAGGGCGTAGTTGGATATTTCATACTGGCGGTAGCCGTGCTGCTCGAGCAGCTCGCCGCAGCCGGCGTACATGGCGGCCTGCACGTCTTCGCCCGGCAGGTCGAGGCTGTCGCGCTCGGCGAAGAGCGGCGTGCCTTCCTCCAGCGTGAGGCCGTAGCAGGAGACATGGTCGGGCCGCAGGGTGGCGGCTTCTTCGAGCTGGGCGCGCCACGAGGCTAGGCTCTCGCCGGGCAGGCCCCAGATGAAGTCGAGGCCGACGCTGTCGAAGCCGGCGCGGCGCAGTCCTTCGTAGGCGCGCAGGGCGTCGGCGCGGCTGTGCACGCGGCCCACGGCGGCGAGGAGGGAGTCGTCCAGGGCCTGCACGCCCAGCGACACGCGGCTGACCCCGGCGGCGCGGAAGCCCGCGGCCTTTTCCGGCGTCATGGATTCCGGGTTCGCCTCCATGCTTATCTCGATGCCGTCCGCGAACGTGAACTCGCGGGAGGCGCGGTCGAGCAGGCGGCCGAGCAGGGCCGGACTGAGCAGGCTGGGCGTGCCGCCGCCGAAGAACACGCTGGTCACGCGCGGGCGGAGCGGGCCGCGTCCGGATGAGAACACGCCGTGCCGCCCGTAGGTGCCGTCCGTGCCGTCGGCGAGGAAGCCGGGGGCGAGTTCGGCCTCGCCGCGCAGGGCTTCGCCCCAGGCGCGCAGGTCGGCGTCGATGGCGCGGGCCCACGCGCCCATGGCGGCGTCGTCACAGCCGGGGCGCGAGTAGAAGGCACAGTAGCGGCACTTGGCCCGGCAGAACGGGACGTGTATGTAGAGGAGCATGGAAAGCCTCGGATTTCAGCGGGTTGCGGCTATTTTCCCTTGCCGGAGGCAATGGCCTGCACCGCCAGCGGCAGGGCAAGGCCGCCAAGGCAGGCGAAGGCGGCGTGGAGCAGTGCGGCGTCGAAGGCCGGGGGCAGGATGGGCGTCACGCCGCTGTGCCACGGCCACACGGTGCGCATGCAGCCTATCATCACGCCGATGAGCACGGCGTTGGTGCCTGCCGGGAATTTGCGGAAGCAGGCCGAGAGCACGCGGCTGAAGGTCATGAGGCCGATGAGGCCGCCAGCCATGAACACGGCGAGCACGTCCACGCGGAACTTCACCACGGCCGAGAGCAGGTACTGGTACTGCCCCAGCACCACGAGGATGAACGAGCCCGAGATGCCCGGCAGAATCATGGCGCAGAGGGCGATGAAGCCCGAGGCGAAGAGCCAGGGGTAGCCGTGCGGCATGCCGCTTATCGCGCCCGTTCCGGTGAGCATCCATGCCGCCGCGGCTCCGAGGGCCAGCAGCAGCCAGTGCCCGGCGTGGAAGCGCTGGCCGCGCATCATGAGCAGTATGGAGGCCGCGATGAGTCCGAAGAAGAAGGACCACAGCTCCACGGGGTGCGTCTTCAGCAGCCAGAGCGTGAGCTTGGCGAGGCTGGCGATGCTGGTGACGATGCCTGCCACGAGCGGCAGGAGGAAGCCCCACGGCACCCGGCCGAAGGCGCGCTTCCACTGGCCGGTGAAGAACTCGCGGAAGAAGGAGGCGCTGAAGGCCTTGATGGCGGAGAGGAGCTGGTCGTAGATGCCGGTGATGTAGGCGATAGTGCCGCCGGACACGCCGGGCACCACGTCGGCGGCGCCCATGGCGAGGCCGCAGAGCAGATAGCGGAGCTTTTCGAACATGATGAGGCAGGCCGCAGGGCGGCGGGAAGCGTTGAGGGGAAGGCGGGCCGGGCGACCCGCCGGATGTCAGTCCTTGTCGGAGAGCCAGGTCACGCGCAGTTCGCGGCGGGCGGGGATGCGGCGGTACTTGAGCTTCGGCAGGCCCACCATGAGCCCGGCGAAGGGGGTGAGGCCTTCCGGCGCACCGAAGGCGGCCCGCACCGCGGGGCTGGCTATGGCCGCGCGCATGGCGAAGCCGGCCCAGCAGGCGCCGAGGCCCAGCGTGGGCAGGGCGAGTTCGAGGTAGCTCACGGCGATGTCGCAGTTGCAGGCCGAAAGGTCGTACTTCGAGTCCGCAAGGGCGAACACGGCGCAGGGTGCGTCGCGGAAAATGGGGTCGCGCCCGGCATCGTGGGAGCGCACCACGGCTTCCATGCGCGGGTCTTCGCGGGAGAAGTCCACCACGGCGTCGGCTATGCTGCGCAGGCGTTCCTTGCCCTCGATGACCAGCCAGGTCACGTTCTCGAGGTTCTTGCCCGTGGGGGCGTAGCGGGCGCAGTCGAGGGCGCGGAGCAGGGCCTCGCGCGGCACGGGGGCATCCCTGAAGGCGCGCACCGAGCGGCGGCCACGGGCGAGATTGTCGAAATCCTCGAAGGAAATGAAAGGCTTGAGCTCGCGAAGGGAGTCGGCAGGGGCCTCGTCCAGCGAAACGGCCGCGCTGGGGCATATGGCCGTGCATTGGCCGCAGCGCATGCAGTATTCCTCGTGGCGGGTCTGCATCACGCCGTCTTCGGCGCGGAAGCAGAGCAGGGGGCAGACCTCGGCGCAGAGGCCGCAGACAGTACAGCGGGCGCGGTCGATACGTATCATGGCAAGCTCCTTTTTTTCAAAGGATAAAGGAAAGCAGAGGAAAGGGGAAGGGAGGTTTTTGCGGGGAAGAGGGAAAAGACCTTTCGGGAAAGGTCCTTTACCCCCTTCCCCGCACCCCATCCCCCTTTTCCCAAAGCTTTTTGTTTGCGGGAGAAAGGTGGAAGGACAACAAAAAAGCCGGAGCGCGAATCACGTTCCGGCCAATGGTCCTGGGGTGGTCAATCTTTGTAGTTGCGGAAGAAATAGGTGAGGATATAGGTACATTCCGTTTCGCTTTTGGAGGCGAGGGTCACCTGCACGGCGTCGAGCCCGTCATCGCGGTTCTTGAAGAGCCAGAGCACGCCGAAGCCGTAGTCGCGGAATTTGTGGAGCTGGGCCTTCATGGCCTTGTCGTCGGGGCGGGCGCTGTCGAGCCAGGTGAGCCAGCCTGCGTCGAGGTAGCGCAGGGGCGGGCCGTATTCCTGGATGAGCTTTTCGTTCTGCGCGTTGAAGAAGTTCAGCACGCCGCCGTCCTTTTCGGAGAATCCCTTCAGGCCGCTGATGGCGCTGAGCCCATCCTGCCCCTCGAAGGTGACGATGTACTGGTCGAAGCCCTGCTGGGGCGCGGGGACTTCCTTCACGAAGAAGGTGCGGCCGGACTGCCCGGCTATTTCGGGGAAGCGGCTGGTGCTGTCGCCCATTTTGGCGCCGAAGGGTTCGGCAGAGGCCGGGAGCGCGGCAAGGCAGAAGATGAGGGCGAGGAGAGCGGTGAGTTTTTTCATGATACCTCCGTTTGCTTCGCCCAGCTTCCTGTTTTTTCACGGAGATGTAAAGTGGGGAAGGGAAGGTTTAGGGGAAGCATGCCCTGCTTGCCTGCCGGGGCGGCGCTTGGTATCATGGAGAAAAGAACAGCAAGGAAGTCCTTATGGATATTGATGAACTCAGTTTGCAGAAAGCCCGCCAGCTTTTCGAATCCGGCGATATCGACAGCATGGAAGTCGGCACGACTCGCGGCCTCCAGCAGATACACGAGTACCTTTTCGGCGGCCTGTACGATTTTGCGGGGCATGTCCGCGAAGTGAACATATCCAAGGGGAATTTCCGTTTTGCCAACAGCCTGTATTTGAAGGAAGCCCTTGCCGCCATCGAGAAAATGCCGGAATCGACCTTCGAGGAGATAGTCGCCAAGTATGTGGAAATGAACGTGGCGCATCCCTTCCTTGAGGGCAACGGGCGCGCCACGCGCATCTGGCTGGACATGCTCCTCAAGAAGAGGCTCGGCCGCGTGGTGGACTGGCAGAACATAGACCGCACCGCCTACCTGCAGGCCATGGAGCGCAGTCCTGTGAACGATCTTGAGCTTCGTGCCCTCCTCCAGCCCAACCTCACTGACCGCGTGGACGACCGCGAAGTCATCTTCAAGGGCATCGAGCAGTCGTACTGGTATGAGGGGTACAGGAGGGGGTAAGGAAAAATCCATGGATAATCAGAATATTCCTCAGAGTTTTTTGTCGTACTATTCTAAGGGACTTCCTGATCTATGGAAGTGTATAGACGGAGAGCGGGAAGAGCGTTCGATAAAAGGCGTATGTCCTTGGGATGCGCGCTGTCTTCTTCCTGATGATGCATGGCATGCTTTCGTACGAAATAATTTTCGGGCGATGACAGCAGAAATGGCATCTTCCATGATCGATAGTCTGATGGCAATTTCTGCATGGCGTCCTACTCAAGATATCATTCTAATTGATGAGGCAGTTCTTGAAGCCTTGATGAATTCTGAAGTCGACAAGTTGCCTCTTGAAATTTTGGGACATTTGCCCCCGTGGTGTATCTATGTGCCTATTCCCGATGGTTGCCGAGAAAGCTCTGGGCTGGATAACGCTGTTGCCGGAGTTTTCTTTTACTACGGAGTGGCAAACACTGAAGGGAGTCATTCTGGAAAATCTGGTTTTGAGCTGAGAATTTTACCAGTTCTAGTAGGGGCAGCAAGCCAAGCTATTCCTCTTCCTCTTTCGGAGGAACTTGAGACTGTAAGCCAGGCGTTGAGTGCTTTATGGCCCCCAGATGCTAAACCAGAAAATCCAGCTCTTGAACATATGACAAAGACTTTTGTCTCTCGCATGGTTTCAGTGCTTCTTTATGCCATTACGGAAATGGAAAAAGCGTATGGTAATTATGGTTGCGAGCTTCCATCTTCTCGTCCGACTCCGACCAAGACTAAAAACGGATTCAGACTTTTTCCTGCCAAAAAAATTAAAGAATGGAGACTAGGCGAAAAAATAGGCAGTCAGCTCAGGCGAGCTGAAGCTAACACCAATAGCGAGTTGCCCTCCGAATATAAGGGGAAGCGACGTCCTCATATACGGCGTGGACATTGGCAACTTTACTGGACTGGACGTCGCAAGTTCAAAGAAGGGGAAGTCCCAGTCCGACAGATTCCAAAGCTAGTCTGGAAACCGGTCAGTTTGGTTGCAGGATATATAGAGGAAAATGCTTCAGAAGAGTAACTATCTAGGAACTTTCCTACGCCTGCCTTATAAAGCGTCCGGGAGCTTCTAGATACGAAAGAAGCCGGAAAGCCCTTGGGCGTTCCGGCTTTTTCTGTGGGGGGGGGAGGCTGTTACTTATAATTTTCGAAGTAGAAGGACAGTACGGCCCAGCATTCGTCTTTGCTCCGGGGGACGAATTGGACCTGGACTCGCTTGACCTTATCGGCGCGGCCTTTGAGATCCCATACGGCTGTGAAGCTCTGTGACTTGTCTTCAACGAGGGCTTCCATGAGCTCGTCGCATTCCGGTCTGCGTTCCCGCAAGAATTCAAGCCATTTTGCGTTCGCGAAATAGCTGGGATTTCCCAAATGTTTTTGGAGCACCATAGTCTGCTTGAAAAAGAACTCCATCAGCCCGTGCTGCCCCTTGCGGAATATCACGGCGCCGCATATGGAACTGAGGCCGTCCACGCTCCTGCCGTCGTCCTCGAAGGTGAGCAGGTAGAGGTCGAAGAGCGGGGAGGGCTCGGGCACGGAGCGCACCACAAAGGTCTCGCGGCTCGTGACTTCTTTCTGCCTGAGTTCTGGAAAAGCGTGCCCCGGCATGCCCATTTCTGCCCCGAAAGGCGTGGCCACTTCCGGGAAGGACGCGAAGACGTCGCCCGCTTTGCCAGCGATGCATTCGGCCTGCGCTGGGATGGCAGAGACAAGACAGAAGAAGAACGCGAGGGCGAGAGCAAGTTTTTTCATGATTCCTCCCTGATTTCCTCCCATATTCTTCCTTTTGATGCCAGCTGTAAAGCGTGGAATAAAAAAGCCGGAGCAGTCGCAGTGACCGCCCCGGCTTTCCTTAATTAAAAGTCTTTGGAAGATGGGAGGGAGCGCGAGGGAGGGAAGGAAGCTTTTCTTCAGAAAAGCTTTCTTTGGGTATAGGCACATCCGAGAAAATCCATAACATTTGGATATTATAGATTTTTATTTCGAAGGATGTCTTTTATTGTCCTCTGAAGTCCGCTTGAATCCCCAAAAATTGTGAGTATAATTGAGAGT
>JAFQPD010000142.1 GCA_017411945.1 Mailhella sp. | reverse complement strand
CGGGGGAGGGGGAAAAGGACCTTTCTCGAAAGGTCTTTTCCCCCTCCCCCGCAAACGCTACCCCCTCTCCTCCGTCATCAAGCCCCCTTCCCTGCCGTCGAACGCTTTCCCGCCCGGCGGGGAGCGCGTGGCGTTCCTGCCGGGTTTGCGGCTTTCCGAGCTTGGTACTTGCGGGGGCCGCGCCGCAGGGCGTTCCGGTTTCTGGCGATCTCCTCGCTCTGTCCGCCTTCCGGCCTTGCGTCGTGCCTGTATTCTGTACAAAAGCAAATTAAAAGTCAAGACAAATCGAATACAAAAGTCAAAAGTAGAAGGAAAGAAAATTCCGGGAAGGGCGAAAATCCCACCCGGAGCTTGCACAGAAGCATAAGGCGCGGCGTGCCGCGCGGGCGCGGAAAAGCCGCAAGTGCGCGATGCAGAAGGGCCGAAGCCGCGGGTCACTGTTCCCGGCTCTTGCCTGTTCCGCTCACCTCATCCGAAAAAAACTTGGGCAAAAAAAAGCCCCGCGCCGAAACGCAGGGCTCTTGTCCTTCTTTTAAAGGAAGAGTGCAGGGGAGAAGGAGACGCTTTCCGGCACGCCGCCGGGCATGGGCAGGCCGCCTCGGGGCAGGCGGGGAGGGCGCATGCCTGCGGGGCGCGCCCCCTTCCCAAGGCCGGGAGCGGGGCTCGAAGCGTGCGTGCGTTCGCCCCTGGCAGATCACTTTCCGGTCACGTCGCTCCAGGCCCAGACCACGCGGCCCACTATGCTCTTCTCCCAGTCGCCGAAGAAGTCGTCGCGCAGGCTGTAGATCTCGGGCGGGTTGCTGGCGGCGTTGTCGGAGTAATAGGTGATGCGGCAGTCGCCGTCTTCGGTGTCGCTCACGGCCACGCGCTTCACCTTGCCGGAGCCGTCCTTCGGGTCGAGCACGAGCATCATGTGGCCGGGATCTTTCACGTTCCTGTCGTCCCTGTCCACGAGCACGATGTCGCCGGGGTTCAGGATGGGCTGCATGGAGGTGGAGTGCGGGCCTATTTCCACGGCGATGAGGTTGCGGCGATAGCGCACGGCGGGCTGGTTCTTGAACACGAGGAACCAGCTCTTGATGTCCTCTTCCGGGATGTAGCCGGGCCCGGCGCCCACCTCGCCCACCATGGGCGCGGCCATGTAGTCCTCGGCGCTGGGCGGGGCGGCGTGCTCCCCGGCGGGCACCACGCGCGCGTTCACGAAGCACACGTCGCGCCCGGATTCCGGCGAGGGCGCGGTGAACTGCACGCCAAGGCGTTCGAGTATGGGCTCGAGCACGCGGAGCGAGGGCGTGCGCGTGCGGCGCGGCCCCAGCCACGAGTACAGCGTGTGGTACGAAACGTCCAGCCGGGCGGCGGCTTCCTTGAGGTTGCCGTGGAAATCCTTCTGGACGGCCTGTTCCAATATCCTGAGCGCGGAGTCGATAAGTTTCATGAAAAAATGTATAGCAAAATCAGCGGACTTTTGCAAAACGTGCAATTGTAATAAAAATTCTTGCTTTTGTCTTTTGCATTTGCGAAAATAAGAGGCGGCGACGCCCCGCGCGCCAAAGCAGAACAGCCACGCAAACCCGGGCCGCGCCCGAAGCGAGACCGCATGAACATCGACATCCGCCTCAAGCTCGACTTCTTCGAGCACCCCAAAGCGCGCAAGCTCCGCCGCCGCCTCGGCGCGGAGGGCGTGCTCTGCCTGCTGCGGCTGTGGCTGTGGGCGGCGGCCAATCGCCCGGAGGGCATCTTGCGCGGGCTCGACGCCGACGACCTCGAGCTTGCCGCCCAGTGGGAGGGCCGGCCCGGCGAACTGGTGGCCGCGCTCTGCGAGTTCCGCCTGCTCGAAGCCCCGCCCGCGAGCCCCTTTTTCTGTGGGGAAAGTGCCCCGGGCGGGCCCGGAGCGGCAGGCTCGAACCCCGCCGCGCCGGACTGCACGGCCGGCCAGAACGCCTTCCGCATACACGACTGGGCCGAGCATCAGGCTTGGGCCTGCCGTTCCGAAGAGCGCACGCGAAGTGCGAAACGTGCGGCGCAGGCCCGCTGGGGTTTGGAAAATAATGTGGAAAATCACCAAGATGCAGATGTCGCATGCGGAAACATGCGGCCCGCATCGAAGCGCAATGCCCCAAGAGCCAAGAACCAGGAACCAGAAGCCAAGGCCAAGGCTATGCCGGAAACCCCGCGCGTGAAGGCCGCCGCCCCGGCAGTGCGCTCCGAGTCCGGGCAGGGCAGGGGCGAAAGCGCGCCGTGCGAGCCTGCCGCGAAGCCGGAGAGCCGCAAGGCTTCCGCCCGCTCCGGGCTTTCCCTCCGCGCCGAGAGCCCTGCGCAGGGCATAGCCGCTTCCCCGGCCCCGGCCGGGCAGGCAGGAAAAGGAGATGCTTCCAGACAGGACGCCGCTCCCGCCAGCCTTCCCGCTCGTGGCGAAGGCGGGGCCTTCCCGCCTGAGTCCGGGCAGGGCAGGGCGGGGGCAGAGCCGGAACTTGTGGCGGAAATAGTGCCTGAGCCCGCGCTTGCGCCTTCGCCCAGACTTGCCTTTTCCGGCTTCACGCCGCCCAGCTTTGCCGAGGTGGAGCTGTACTGCGGCCAGCGCGGCAACGGCATCGATCCGCGCCGCTTCCTCGACTGGTGCGAGGCCCGGAGATGGAAAGTGGGCGGCCAGACCATACGCGACTGGCGGGCCCTCATTCGCCGCTGGGAAAAGCGCGAGCGCGAGGAGGCTCCCCGCAAAGCCTTGCACTGCGCGGATTTCAGAGGAGGGCTCCCGCCTTCCGGCGCGCCTCCCGGAGAGAGGGGCGGCCCTTCGGTCAGAGGCGAGGCCGCGTTCGCCCCGGCTTGCCGACTGCCTGCCGGGCTTGCCCTCGGCCCTGCGCCAGCCCCGGAGCTTCCGGCCCATGGCATGCAGGCGGCGCGTCCTTTCCCCGCCCGCGCTTTGCCCGAAACGCTTGGGCCGCAAGCCGGGATGGCCGGAGCCAGGCCTGCTTCCGTGCATCAGGCCCTGGTGCGGGAGCGCGACCTCATAGCACGGATGATACTCAGCGAAAAGAGAGCAGACCATGCACGATTCTCAAGAAATACTGCGGCTTCTGGCGCGCCTCAGCCTGCATTACCCCCAGAGTGGGCGCACGGCCGCTGAGCTCGCCGCCCTCTCGCTCGACCTCGCCGAAGACCTCGCGCCCTTCCCGCTGGCCGTCATCGAGCGCGGCATGGTGTACGCCCGCCGCGAGTGCCGCTGGTTCCCCAGCACGGCCCAGCTCGTGGACTTCTGCGCCAAGGCCATGGGCGAACTTAGACGCTTCGAACAGCAGGAGGCCCTGCGCGCCCCCGAACCCGACTGGGAAGAGAACGCCCTGCGCGGCCTCCGCTGGTGCGAGGTGATCCGGGAACGTCTGCGGGGTGGATAGGGAGTTTGGCTGCGGGGGAGGGGGATGGGATGAGCAGCGCGGGGCGGCTTCAAGGCGTCCGCCCTTGCGAGTGCGTCCGCCTCGAATAACGGGGAAGTGGCGCGGAGCTTTGCGGAAAGGGAGGGCGGATAAGGCCGCGCTTCGCGCTTGGCCTCAAGTCACGGGTGCGGACTGCGCTGGGGCATTAAAGGAAATGATTTCCAGAGTCTTGGAAAACCTGCCGGTTTTCCGCTTTGGCGGATGAGGTTGGGAGCTTTGGTTTCAGGGCTTGCCGCCGAGTCATGTTGCGCTCTGGCCGACAGCTCTCGGCGCGGGATGTCTTGGATTTTCTGCCGAAAATCCGCTGCCAGACCAGAGCCTCGTTCCGCTCAAGAGCCGCGCGGGCTTGCGCCCTTCTCGCGTCTCTTTCGCTCCTCTGCGTCAGTTGACCACCAGATGACGCCGCCCTTGTTCGCTGGGGCTTTTCGGGCCTTCGGCCCTTTCGCCCCGCTCACTTCGGCTCGGCTGTCGGGCACGCCTTCGGCGGCCCTCCGACCTAAAGCATCACACTGCGCCGGACTGCGGGGCGAGTTGTCTTGCGTTGAGAAGAACGCCGCCTGCCTAGCCGGGGAGCTTCGGGCGAAATCCTTCTATTCATCCAACAAAAAGCTTTGGAAAAAGGGGGAGGGGTCGGGGGAGGGGGAAAAGGACCTTTCTCGAAAGGTCTTTTCCCTCT